>JAFTPH010000005.1 GCA_017463365.1 Bacilli bacterium | reverse complement strand
TTTAAGAATACATCATCACTTAATTTAAGCGATGTTATTAAGGATTTTATTTTATCTTTTACGACATTATATATTTCTAAATATCTTATAGTATTAGCTTCTGTATCAATTCCATTTCTAACAGAATTACCAATACATCTATAACCCCATACTAATCTTCCATCTCTTCTTTTGTTATAATAAAGGTTTAATGTTCTTCCACAGTTTTCACACTTAATTAAACCTTTAAATAGATTTGGATGATTATGTCTACTAGGTCTTTGTCTATGTCTTATTAATTCTTGGACATGTTCAAAGTCAGATCTTGATATAATTGCTTCATGTGTATTTCTTACTATGATATGTTCTTCTTTTGGAACTTTTGTGCATTTCTTTGTTTTATAGTTTTTTACTTCATATTTGTGATTTTCCATATCACCTATATAAACTATATCTCTTAAAATGGCTCCTACTGTTACAGTGTTCCAAGTTTCTATATCATAGTTTTTATTCATTTGTCTTCTAGTTTCAGTTAATTTTGTAAATCTTAAATCTCCATTATTAGCTTTATAAATACTAGGTGGAACAATTTTTCTATTATTTAATTCTCTAGTAATTTTAACCACACCAATATTAGTAAGTGCTAAATCAAAGATTAATCTTACTGTTTTTGCTGCTTCTTCATCTATAATAAGATGGTTTTTATCGTTTGGATCCTTTTTATATCCATATGGAGGTTGAGCAGCCATATACATACCTTTTTGCATTAAAAGTCTTTTAGCACTTTTAACTTTTCTTGATATGTCTTTAGCATACATATCATTTAGGATATTCTTAAATGGTGCTATATCAACAGAAACTAGTTTCTGTTATTATCATATAATGTATCCACATTATCATTAATACTGATATATCTTACATCATGACTAGGGAAAAATATTTCATTATAGTATCCAGTCATAATATAATCTCTTCCTAACCTTGATAAATCCTTTGTAATAACAAGATTAACAAAACCTGCTTCAATATCTTTAATCATTCTTTTAAACGCAGGACGATTGAAATTTAAGCCACTAAATCCATCATCTATATAATAATCATAGATATTAAATCCTTTTTCTTTCACATATTCTTCTAACATTATTTTTTGAGTTTTAATACTTGATGAATCACCCTCATTTCCGTCATCTAACGATAACCTACAATATATAGCTACATTATAAAGTTTATTTTGCTTCACTTATTTACCTCCTAGCAAAGCTAAAACTTTATCTAGCATCTTCATTATACCATATTTCATTAACATAGTCCACCATTACAACCAGTTAAAATAATATTAACTAACATTTTTTCTATTAATTTAACTATACTTTCAACTTCTAATTCTTCAATAACAAAATATGTTATTTTAGAATTATCTTCTTTATAAATTGTTTTAACTTCTTTTTTACCTATAATCTTATCCTCTCTTTCTTTTAAATGGTTAAAAGCGAAAGCTGGGTATCCCAGTTCCGCAACAGTCGAGTTGTCATAACTGGTAACATCAGTTGTGGCAACTCCTTATCCTGCCTATAAAATAAGCAAATTTGCCACACCTTCTTTATTAATTTTAATATCATTTCCTTGTATGTTTGCTTGTGGCTGAGGTATATTTGCTTTGTGTATTACTTCGTTTTAATTAAATTTTCTACAATTAAATCATTAACATCAACTCCTTTTTTCTAACTTTTCACTTGTAAATTACTTGTGGATGAAACATATCCCCTCACTATATATGGAAAGTTTATTGTGTTTTGTAGGGGTGTTTTAAGAAAAAATTTTTAAATATTTTAAAACTGCCCTCAATATATATGGAAAGAAATTTATATTTTGTACGGGTGTTTTAGAAAAATAATTTAAACATTTTTTAATCCACAATCATTATTAAAAGAAAAATAAAAATAGTCCCTACACTATATATGGAAAGTTTGTCTTGAAAACTTAGACGTTTTTATGAAAATTTATAAAATAATTTTAAAAACAAAAAACTTCCCACACTATATATGGAAAGTTTGTAGTCAAAAGTTAAACGTTTTTTTAGAATTGTCGAACAAAAGTCAAAATATTACAAAAAAAGATATACCAAATCATATGACATATCTAATGTTTTTTTATTATTTAATTGTTGTATTCTGCCTTAATATTAAGGCAGGATAAGAAAAATACAACATTCGTTTACATTTTTGAAAAACTTGCGCAACTGGGATACCCAGCTTTTGCTTCTTATCAAAAAAAGAAAAAGCAGATATACCGATTAAAGTATACCCGCTCTTAATGCTAGATAAAGTTTTGCTTATTTTTATTTTTTATGTGATTTACGATTCAAAAAAGTATATAGAAATAATGGAATAATTATAAAGAATAATACCCACCAAAAATTTAACTTAATTGAATAATTAAATCCTAATACTATTACTACCATAATACCAATAAATATAACTGGAACTAACAAAAATATAATAGATATAGCATTATATATTTTTTTACTTTTTGTTGTAATGGCTAAATCTTTTAATTTATAATGATTAAGCACTTTTTCATATATTGAATTCAATAAATCTTCAAATGAGAATTCTACATTACATTTTAAGTTAAACGTATTTTTATTAATTTCGTCAGCAGTTGCGTATAATTCATATATGCTATATTCAATTTCATCATCTGTTAGAGAAATATTAGTAGCAATATTTTGATATGTTAAACACATTTCAATTGAATTTCCATTTTTTGATATCTGTGGAAAAATTTCTATTTTTGTAAACTTATATTTAGATAATAATTGAGTCAATTCACCATTACAATATTTTTCTAATAAAATATCTAAACAATTGTATTCATCATTTTTTTTACTATTTAAATATTGAATTATCTTATTTTTGTTCATAGTTTACCTCGCTATTTTAATTATTCATCATATCCAGTTATCCATCTAATCAAAGCATCATATGCAATACTTAGTACTACAACTCCACCAACAACAATAAGACCCGGAACATTCCAACCAAATGCAACTAAAGCTCCAGCTGTTAATAATGACATTGTTCCAGCAGCCATATAATACGAACTCACACCTATAGCAGTATCAATTAAAGTATCTTGGATCATTGCATCATCAATTTGCCAATTATTTTCATATAAATTAAATGCAAAATTAACACCTAAAGTATAAACAGATGTTTTTGCAAAGTTTTTTGCAAACGCTCCAAATCCACCTCTTGCACTATCGGTTGTAATTTTTCTAAAACTTGCTCCTACTAAATCACCATATGAATATTTTCCTTTTGTAAAAGCAGAGTGAGTTCCACCCAAAATTGGGAATCTGTATGTTTTTGCAGTAGCATAGGCAAAGCTAGATTTTGTTCCATGAGCTGTTAAATAATCAAGTCCAACTTTCAAATCAGGAATTGCACCGACAAGTAATTTAAGCCATTCTGGTGCAGTTTGATTAGAAACACTTGAAGTTCCAGTAGATGAAGCACCAAAATCTATAGAGCTAACCATTCCACTACCATAACTAGAAATAGAACTATCATATTTAATAACAATAGGATTATTAACAGCATACGTATAAAGATTTAGTCCATTAATAGATTGTGGATTAAGACTAGAAACATCTGCAGGTTGGATAAATCTTCCAAGTTCTGGAGAATAGTATCTTGAGGATACTAGCGCAAGATTGGTTTCAACATCACTCTTTTATATAACCTCATAAGAATTAACTTAGAAATCTATAAACTATTCTTATATCTCTAGTCTTCTTCCCATTTACCATTTTAACATTACCGACTATGATATGGTCAATTAGATTACTAATTAATTCTTTAGTTAGTTCTTCATAATTTAAATAATTTTTAACCACTTGCATAAATTTCTTTATCTTTTCTAGTGGCTTGTCTAAATTTTCAGTCAATTTATTGTCTATTTCTCTTAATTTAAGATTAAGAGATTTTTGTTCATCTTGATATTTAGTTAGCAAGAATTGATAGTTTTCAAAACTCATTAAGTTAGATGCATAATCTTCAAATACTTTACTAACTAAATTAGATAATACATTTAATCTATGATTAATCTTTTCTTTTTGATTTTTTAGTTCAGTCAATCCATCAGTTATTTCTACACTATTAATTACACTAAGTAGAAACTCTTCTCCATACACATTTATATTATTAAATAAATCTTTTATTCTTTCATCTACTATTTGATAAATTACTTCGTATCTAATACTATTAGCTTCTGTATCAGTTGGATGTATTAAATATCTATCATAACATTGATATGAATAAGCTCTTCTTCCTGATTTTCTTAAATGATATCCTATAGTTAATTTTCTTCCACAATTAGCACATCTAAGGATCCCTTTAAATATGTTTGGAAAATCATATTTGCTAGGTCTTTGTCTTCCTTTAATTAAGTCTTGAACTTTATTAAAGTCATTTCTAGATATTATTGCTTCATGGGTATTTTGAACAATAATGTGTTCTTCTTTAGGTACTCTAGTTCTTTTCTTGGTCTTATAGTTTTTTACTTCATATTTGTGATTTTCCATATCACCAATATAAACTACATCTCTTAAGATTTTACCTACTGTATTTGTATTCCATTTATTTATTTCATCATAAGTAAATTTAGATTTTCTTTGTTCAATTGATGTTAAACATCTTTTGTCTCCATTTTTAGCTTTATAAATACTTGGTGTATCTATTTCTCTTTTGTTTAGTTCTTGAACTATTTTTACTACACCATTGTTATTTAAAGCTAATCTAAAGATTAATTTAACAACATCAACAACTTCTTCATCTATAACTAATTGATTAGGATCATTAGGATTTACCTTATAACCATATGGTGGTTGACAAGATATATAATATCCTTTATGCATTCTTAATCTTTTAGCACTTTTTACTTTTCTAGAAATATCTTTGGCATACATATCATTTAAAATATTTTTAAATGGAGCTATATCATTATTATCATTAATTGTGTCTATATTATCATTTACTGCAATATATCTAACACTTTTTTCGTTAAAGTATATCTCAGTATAATAACCAGTCATGATATAATCTCTACCAAGTCTAGATAAATCTTTAGTAATAACTAAATCTATCTTTCCATTTTCGATATCTTGTAGCATTCTTTGAAAATTAGGTCGATTGTAGTTAAGTCCTGAATATCCATCATCGATATAATAATCATATATTTCAAATCCATTATCTTTACAATATTTTTCTAGTAACATCTTTTGTGTATGAATACTTGATGAATCACCCTCACTTCCATCATCTAATGATAAACGACAATAAATTGCTGTCTTATATAATTCTTTTTGTTTCATTTTACCTCCTGTAAAATAAAACATAGAACTAGACATCTATATTTTATCATATTATTAATTTTTTTGCTCATATTTTAATATTTCTATGAGCATATCTTTAATTATTTGTTTTAAGTGGTCATCATTTCTATTTACTTCAGACACAATATAAGTAACATCATTTATTTTAATTTCTAAAATCTTTTCTTTACTCATAAAATTCCTCCTTCAATAGTACTGGAGATTTCAGTAGCATTTTGAGAGGGTCAAATTATAAAAAGTTAAAAAAGTCATATAAATCGGAAACTGGATAAGACGTGCTTCACTCTGCATCACACGTCAATATTTAGTAACTAGGATACCTAGCTTACATAATAAAAACCACCTTATTGGTGTTACCCAACAAAGTGGTTAGTGTCTAAATTCTATGTTTTATTTATTGTTTAATTCACAATCTATTTTTCTAAATTCACTAACAATTTGGTCCACTTTAAAATAGCCATTAAAAGAAAACATAATATTATTACCATCTTTTAAATTAATAATAACATATTTACTAGAGTGATTTATCGATAAATTTTTAATATTGCTAAACAAAATGTATCTTGTTTTCATATTTGATCTATAAGATTTATTAAACGAAGATAATCCATGTCTAATTACAAGTCTGTCTGTTTGAAATTGAATATAGTAAGTTGTACATAAAATAAAAACTATAAACATAATACCTGTACAAACAAGCATCAAAACTCGTTTCCATCCGTCCATCAAAAAGCCGCCAAGCAATACACCAACTGCAATTAAAATTAATAAGATAATCCATAGTTTAATTGGTCTATATTTTTTCATCTAAAATATCCACTCCTTAATTTCATCTGATAACCATTCAAGTCCAAGACCTATAAGAATACCAGCCACGCCTCCAACAATAAATCCAACTGGGCCACCAATAGATGTTCCAATGTACGCACCGAGTTTTGCTGATCCCCAGGTTATAGCCATTCCTGTACCAAATGTATAAGCTCCACTCGCCAAAATATAACCTGCAGATTGTCCTTGTTGCCAATTATTGTACATATCTATTCCGGTTTCTACAAATACAAATGCATATCCTAGTCCTTCAACAAAATCAGCATATTTTCCTGGTATACTAGCAATGCCATCTAATTTCATCAAATCAGCTACACCAGGATATTTAAGGGTATACCAAGCAGTCAATCCTACTATGCTAGCCGAGAAACCAACATCTGCAACATCAATAATTGTTTCAACCCAAGATGGAACTGGTTTTAAATTAATCCAATCTTTTGTAAAATTTCCACCAAAACCACTATTACTTTGTGTGAATTTTCCACCTAACGCTAATGAACTAACCATTCCTCCACCAGTACTTCCATTAACGCTAGAACTTCTATATGCAATACTAATTGGATTGTTATTGGCATAACTATATAAGTTAAGACCATTAATACTTGATGGATTTAAACTTGAAACATCCGCTGGTTGAATGAATCTTCCTAATTCAGGACTATAATAGCGAGAGGTTATAAGAAAGAGATTTGTTTCGACGGGTCTCTCACGAGTATCCTCATTCACCTTTAGCTTACATATTTGTAAGCTATTTTTATATTTCTAGTCTTCACTCCATTAATTACTTTAATATGACTTAATGTTATATGGTCTATTAAGCTATTAATTAATTCCGGAGTTAATTCATCAAAGTTAAGATATTCTTTTAATGCTTGTTTAAGTTTAAGAATATTCTTTTCATTTAATGAATTTTTTAAAAACTTATCTTCAATTTCTTTTAGTCGATTATTTATTTCTTTTTGTTCTTCTTGATATTTATCTAACATCTTTTGATAGTTACTACTACTTAAGTTTTCTTCTATTAAATCTTCATATAGCTTTATGACAATTTTCTCTATTTTTTGAAGTCTTACAAGAAGTTTATTTTTTTCATCGACTAGTTTTTGTAATTCATCGTCTGTATTAGCTTTCTCAATAATTGTGTTTAAGAATACATCATCACTTAATTTAAGCGATGTTATTAAGGATTTTATTTTATCTTTTACGACATTATATATTTCTAAATATCTTATAGTATTAGCTTCTGTATCAATTCCATTTCTAACAGAATTACCAATACATCTA
>JAFTPH010000004.1 GCA_017463365.1 Bacilli bacterium | reverse complement strand
GAATAGTTGTTAATTGAAGTTTTTTTAAAAGCTTTATTAAAAAAGATGAATTTATAAAAAGTTGATAATTGATTATTAAAGTCTATTCTTAAAACGTTTGAAATTTAAAAAGATGGTTAGTTGTTAATTTAAACTTTTTAAAAACTTTATTAAAAAAGATGAATTTATAAAAAGTTGATAATTGATTATTAAAGTCTATTCTTAAAACGTTTGAAATTTAAAAAGATGGTTAGTTGTTAATTTAAACTTTTTAAAAGCTTTATTAGAAAAGATGAATTTATAAAAGGTTGATAATTGATTATTAAAGGTCGTTCTTAGAACGTTTGAAATTTAAAAAGATGAATAGTTGTTAATTGAAGTTTTTTGTTGTAAAGGGTCTGTAAAAAGATCCTTTTTTATTTAAATAACAAGCTTTCTGTAAGAGGTTGAAATATAAAAAGATTGGTAATTAATCGTTCGAATTGCGATTTATAATTAGATAAAAACAGGTTTTCGTAGAAGGTTATTGACACTTGTTAACACCTTTTTAAATAGTTTAAATTATGTGCTTATTGCCTTTATTTTTAATTAGTTAACATAATATATATTATAGGAAGTAAAAATGCAATATAAAAGTGGCCGATTATTCGACAATAAATGCTTCTTTTTGCTATGATTTGGGTCATTTATAACAAAATATTTAGTTTTAAATTAGTTCAAACGATGTGTGACGAATATATTTATTTGTAGATGTCTACTTGTTTTTTTAAGGTTTTGCACACTTTTTAGAGTGTTAAAAACTTTTTTTGAGGTGTTGAAAAGTTTAAAACTTGTTTATAATTATTAATTTGTGTAAAATAAAAAGCCTACTAAAGCTGTTATGCTTTTTGTAGACTTTGTTTAATATAGTTAGTCAAGTTTTATTTTTTTAAACGCTCTAAGAAAGCTTCTTCAATGTTTAAATTTAATTCTTCCGCAATCTTATAAGCTTTAATTGTTGATTCATCATGTAAATGGTGAACTTCGTGTGCATCATCTGAAACAATTACTTTGGCATTTTTATAGGTCGCTACAAGGCGCCAAAATTCTATTCTTGGGTATTTGTATGCTCTAATTCCTTCAATGGTTGTAATAAAACCTTTTCTTATTCCATTTGCGTTTAATTCTAATAAGACATTATTTTCAATCGCTGCTTCAATTATTGATTTTGCAGCTGAAATAGCTTCATTATCCCATTTTTGATAATACATCATAAAGATGTCTGGGTGAGCTAAAATGCTAAAATATCCCGTTTTTAAGCCCTTAATTACTCTTTCTGTGTACAGTTCTAATTCTAATTTATCACATGTACATTTATAGATTGGTTTAAATGATCCATCAGGTAATTCGATATTGTGTTGTCCTAAAATTAAGTAATCGAGCTCTGTTAAAGCTTGTTTATAGTTATCAAGCATATCGTCGTAATATTCAATTTCCAAAGCTCTTAAAACGTTTATTTTTTCAGAAAAGTTCTTTTTTGCTTCGTTAATTTCTTTTAAATAGATATTATAATATTCATTAAATGACATACGTCTTGAATAAAATTTTTCATGATAATGATCTAAAATTGGTCCATGATCTGAGATTCCAATGCTTTCGTAACCAAGATTTATGGCTTTTTTTACGTAATTTTCAACGTTTCCACTGGCATGTTTACACAAATAGATATGAGTATGAAAATTGTCTTTAATCATTGTTTTAACCCCTAGAATGGTAGATCATCATCGTCTTCATTGTATTGAATGATTTGATTATAATTTATTTCGTGTTTTTGAGTTTTAATCCATTTAGCGCTACGCCCTTTACCAAGTGGTGTAATGTATTCTTGATCACGTAATTTGACTAAAATACGGTTAATTGTGGCTTCACTTACGAATGGATGTCGGCTTCTTATATCGTCTTTTGTGAAAATATTTGGTAATTGATAGATTGTATTTTCAACGTTATCGCTCTTATTGACGCTTTCTTCGTAAGAATATTCTTTAATAATTGCTTCTAATTTTTTATATCCTTCAGCAATTAATGAATAAATTAGTCTAGATAAACTGAAAATTTGAATGAAACCTTCGCGATAATTCATACTAGCAGCAATTTTTTCACGATTGAATACTTCTAAATTTGTATATAACACTTCGAAAAAACTAATATAACGGAAACAATCAACTTCGCATCGTAAAATCATATAATATAAAGCTAAATATGAAGCAACTTCATTACCTTTTGTGAATGGATTGATATTTACTAGTTCAATATAAGTCATTAATGATAAGAAAATACGTTCATATAATTCTTTTTCGAAATAAACGTGGTAATCGTCCAATACATTATTGATTTTTAATCTTAAACTTTGATCAGGGATACGTTTTTTACGATCTCCTTTAACCATTGATGTAGAAAATCTTGCGTATTTGGCTCCATAAATTGAATTAATATAAGATAATAAATCGCTTGAATTGTATCCATATAGTGGTGCAGATGTTCTAATTTGTTTCAGAACGCTTTTTAAATTGGCTACAATCTTCTCTTCTGTATTTCTTGGAGTTGAATTTTTGGTGATAATTAATCTTAAACGGTTATCTGTTACGTTAACGTCTAATAATAAACATAAAAAGAAAACATCTCTTTCTAGAGTGGCATTTTCGATTGATTTTATGTTCTTTTTAAGAGATTCTTCGTAAACACTGTTTTTTCCGATTAATTTATAGATATTTAACATGTCTAATAGTAAGTCAGATGGTAAAATATATTGTTTTAAATTGTCAAAATTACTCATAAAATACTCCTTTTTGGTACTTTTATTATATCAAAAAAATATTGTTTTTGCAAATAAAAATACTCATTTTTTTACAATGAGTATTTTTAATAGTAATGTAAAGAATTCTGGGGAAAATGTAAGCTGTCAAATATTCTGGGGATTTATGACTAGAATTTTTGACAGCCCTATTTTTTTATAGAATTACATAAAAAAGTCCTTCGTGTTATAATGTTATTGCCTGATAAAAAAT
>JAFTPH010000003.1 GCA_017463365.1 Bacilli bacterium | reverse complement strand
TTAAATTATTGTTTTATCTATGTTAATTATTTATTGTACATGTTCCCACCCCTTATTATAACTTGTTTTGTGATTTGTTTTATATCACGCTATAATTTTAACAATATTTTATTTTATTATCAACTAAAAGTATAATTTTTTATTTAAAAATAACATTTAATAAAATTAAAAGAATTCAATGAATACCATTGAATTCTGATTTATTAAATATTATGCATTTTTCATAACTGCTTCATCGATTACTTGAGCGATTTCTTCGATTACATCACAGCATTCTTCAAAAATATTAATTAAGTTTTCTGTTAAATAAATTTCTTCAAAACTAGCTGAAGATTGATATAATTCGCGAATAGAAGACATATATAATTTATCTCCTTCTGATTCAATATCTAATACTTCCATAATCTTATCTTTTAATGTTGAAGATTTTTTGAAGTTAGGGAATTCAGCAAGTACTTCTTCTACCGCAATACATTCTCTTTGAATGATATCCGCAAATACAACAGCAGCTTCTGGTAATTTTTTAACATTGTGAATATACATTTTAATTAATGCTTCTTCAATTACGTCAGTAGCATCGTCAATTGTTTTGATAATTGTTAAAATATCTTCATTTTCAATTGGAGTAATAAATTCTTTCGCAAGTTTTGCTAGAGCATCATGTAAGCATAAATCTGCACTATGTTCAATTTCATGCATTTCATCTTTTTGTTGTTCAGTAATTCCCCCATCAAAGTTTTTAACTACACTATTTAAATAAATAGCGGCTTTTTTTGTATATTCAAATAATTCAGAAAATGTTTTAAAATAATAATTTACTTCTTTCTTTTTCATCGTATTGTCCTCCTAGAATAAATATAAAAATAATTTAGCTACTAAAAAACCACATAATCCACAACCTGGGAATGTCATTACCCAAGTCATAACCATTTCTTTTACAACACTCCAATTAACTGACTTAAATCTCTTGGCAGAACCAACCCCCATGATTGAAGCTGATTTCATATGTGTTGTTGAAACAGGAATTCCCACAACTGATGAGAAGAATAAACATGTTGATGCGGTTACATCTGATACGAACCCTTGATATTGTTCAAGTTTAACCATATCCATACCAACAGTTTTAATAATCTTATATCCACCAATTGAAGTACCAAGTCCCATAATTAATGAACAATAAACCATTAACCAAATTGGAATTACAAATGATCCATCAGCACTTACAACACTAGGTTCAACAAAACTAGTCGCAAGTAAGAAAATACCCATGAATTTTAATCCATCTTGGGCCCCATGCATGAATGCCATTGAAGCACCACCAAAAATTTGAGCTTTCGCAAAAGCACGATTTGCTTTTCTGCGATTAACTTTTTTACATATTAATTGAACTACTTTAGTAACTATAAATGATAATCCAAATCCTACAACAGTAGAAATACCAATACCATATAGAACATTTAACCATGCTCCACCTGTACCACTAAATCCATCTAAACCATTTAGTGCAACGGCAGCACCAGCAATACCAGCAATTAAAGCGTGACTTTCACTAGTTGGGATTCCAAAAAACCATGCGGCAGTTGCCCAAACAACTATTCCAACCATCCCAGCACATATTGCTATTAATTGTTGCTCTGGATCTCCATTAAAATTACCCATTTTTGATATCGTAGAAGTAACACTACTACTAATCATTGTCATTATCAACACACCTAAGAAGTTGAATATTACAGCCATAATAATTGCACTTTTAGGAGACATCGCTCTTGTCGAAACACATGTTGCGATAGCATTAGGAGCATCTGTCCATCCATTAATCATTATTACTGCTGAAACTAATAGAACTACAATTAATAAAATAGGTTTATCAATAAGCAGTTTGAAAAAATCAAATAGTCCCATTTTTTCCTCCATTTAAATAAAAAATATATCTAATTTAACAAATTTAACTTACATTTTTTCGCAAGTTATGTAAATTATAACATGACTATGTTGAAAATACAATTAAAAAAACTATTTTTTAATTATAAAAAGTCACTTTAGCAAGTGACTTTAGACTTTAATGCGTGAACGTCATTTAAATAGAACTTTACACAACTGAATAAAAATACTCTGTTATTGTTTCAGGAGACTGTTTCATTCCATTATCAATCCACCATCTAACCGTTTCAACAAAAGTAGATGCTATATGGTTTATCCAAAAACTATCAGGTAATATATCACTTTTTCGATTTTTGAACATTGGAAGTTGGCTTACAGCCAACTTTTGTAGATTGTTTTTGAAATACCAAAGAAACAACTCGTTATTTTGACATGACAACAATTCTAAGATATTATTATCATTCTTCTTTAAATGTTGAAAAAGATGTAAAAAAACAGAATTTGGTGCATCACAATCAAAAATATGATGGTGATTAGAATGTTCATTGTTCATTGCGTCAAAAATATGACAAAATAGTTCTTCACATAATTCCTTCAAAAGAAAGTCTTTTGTTTCAAAATGTGAATAAAAAGTAGCTCGTCCTATATCGGCCTGTTCAATTATCTCTCCTACAGTAATTCGTCCAAAATCTTTTTTTGAAAGTAGTTTAATAAAAGCAGTAAAAATTGCTTCTCTTGTTTTTCTTTGTCTTCTATCCATAATTTTCTCCATACAATTTTATAAAAATGTTCAGTATCGTACAACATCAATAATTTGCTTATTGCATTTTTTCATTATATCCTGTATAATAATAATATACAAAGCGTTCAATATAGAACTTATTGTATCATAATATCATATTAAAGTCAATGGGAGGGCTTTATGAAAACAGAAAAAAATATCTTAATTGCTTTTATTTTGAATTTGACATTTTCCATTTTTGAGTTTGTAGGTGGAATTTTTACTGGTAGTGTTGCCATCATATCTGATGCTGTACATGATATTGGAGATGCAACTAGCATTGGTATATCTTATTTTCTTGAAAAGAAAAGCAAAAAACAACCTGATGAAAAATATACTTACGGATATGCAAGATACTCTATCATTGGCAGCGTAATTACTACTTTAATTCTGCTATTCGGATCTGTAATGGTTATTTTCAATGCAATTAACAGAATTATTAAACCAACAGAAATTAACTATAATGGCATGATTATTTTCGCAATTATCGGCGTTTGTGTTAATTTCTGTGCGGCCTTTTTTACCCGCAAAGGAAACTCATTAAATCAAAAAGCAGTCAATTTACATATGCTTGAAGATGTACTTGGATGGGTGATTGTATTAATTGGGTCAGTTGTCATGCGATTTACTGATTTTGCTATCATTGATCCAATTATGTCTATTGGTGTTGCAGTATTTATTCTTATAAATGCTATTAAAAACTTAAAGGAAGTCATTGACCTATTCCTTGAAAAAACACCTAACGGAATTGATATTAATGAAATCCAAGGGCATATTTCAGAAATTAACGGAGTACAAAATGTTCACCATGTTCACATATGGAGTATGGATGGTCAAAGTAACTATGCAACCATGCATATTGTTACAAATTCTGATGCTCATCAAATTAAAGCACAAGTTCGAGAAGAATTGAAAAAACACGGCATTGGACATGCAACACTTGAACTTGAAGCCCCAGGAGAGCATTGTCACGATGAACATTGTCATGTAGAGGTTGGAACAATTTCTTCTGGTCATCATCATCATCATCACCATCACCATTAAAAAAGAGCGGACCTTGAGGTCCGTTCTTTTTATAACTAAAGGCAGTATTGAAATATTTTTATTCTATTAAAACAAAAGGCCAGATTCTAATCTGGCCATATTTACTGTGTCATCAAACCACGAGCGATACTTTATACTACTCATTAAATAAGAATTTATGTAAAATTATTTTTTTGACTTTTGCCAAATATACCATAAGACTAGCAAAATAATACCTATATAACCTAATACACATGTTATAACAAATGTCATATCAGGAATAATAGATTTATCAAAAATAACATATTCATAAATTATTCCCCATGTTCCAGTCATAAAAACTAAAAAAATTCCTATTATAAAAATACTATTGATTAATTTATCTTTCATATGTTCACCACTATAAATTCTAATTTATCTTACACTATTATTATACACTAAATTTAACAATTTTCCAATAATTATTTATTATATGTTCGAATCCCTTTATGTTAAAATAAAAAAAGTCACTTTACAAGTGACTTTAAATTCTAAATGTGTCATTACGACAAAAAGTGTTAAATGTATCTTTTTGTCGTAATAACCTAATTTAATTTAAATAGCAAAAATTTACTTATCATACTTAATTCTAAAATAATCAAGATACGCTTTAAATTGATCTTGTGCTGCAAGACACGTATCAATTAAATATCCTTTTTCTTGTTTCCATTCTTTTAGCCCTCTATAATAAAACATCTTTAGTTTTTCATCTATTATAAAAGGAACTATGTTATATTTAAGGCATTCCTTAAACATTAAAAGTCTACCTACCCTACCATTACCATCTTGAAAAGGATGGATGTATTCAAATCTATAATGAAACTCGATTATATCATTTAATGTCTTATTTTTTATGTTGTTATACCATTCAATTAAAGATTTAACTTCATCTTCTACTTTTTCAGGACTCGTTGTAACTCTACCACCAACCTCATTAGGAAGTTTTTTATAATTACCTACAACGAACCAATTTCTTCTACTATCAGTTGTCCCGTTTTTTAAAATAAAGTGTAGTTGCTTTATTAAATTTTCAGTAATATTAAAATTAGCTTTATCTATGATTAAATCTATACATCTAAAGTGATTAGCAGTTTCAACAATATCATCAACATTAATAACTTCATCAGTTAAACCTATTGTATTAGTTTCATATATATATCTTGTTTGATCATGTGTAAGACGGCTTCCTTCAATATGGTTAGAATTATATGTAAGTTCAATTTGGACCTTATGATAAATTCCCCCTTTAAGTTTAGATTCTTTTTCTATTTTTAAAATATCAAGTAATGTTTTCTTACTACTAGTTAATCTTGCTTTTCTATCAGGTTTAACAGCATCACTTGGTATCATCCAAGTTTTACCAACAAGATAAGCACCAGGGATTCTTCCTTCAGCACAATAATTTCTAACACTTCGTTCTGATACATTCCATAGTTTTGCTATTTCGGCTACGCTTAAAAAATTCATAATAACACCTCTATTTACTATTATTATATCAAATTATCGGCAAAATATCAAACATATTATATTTTATTTTTTTGTTATATTTTGCCGATAAAGGAATATTGAAATATAATAAAAACAAAAACTAGATTAGAATCTGACCATACTTACTGTATCATTACATCATGAATGATACGTGTATTATAAGAAAAAAAGCTAGGTAACCTTTTTGTTGATTGGTTAACTGGCATGACATCTAACCACTATTCGCACACAATTATCTTTTCATCATAATTAGAATTTCTAGTATACTTGTATTCATCACCTGAACAACCATTTAATATAATTTCATCATCTGTATATCTCTTAACTAGCCATTCAATAGTATATTCTATTTTATTATTTTCATAATTAGTTATAAAATCATATCCCGAATTACACCATGACTCTTTATTGGCAATGTCACCTTTATAATTTCTAATTCTAAAAGTTTGTGTTCCTCCACGTAATCCTAAATCAAATGGTTCATCAAATGATGCAAAACAATAAATGTTTTCATTTTCTCTTTGAATAGTAAAAGCATAATCTTTTTTAGGTGTAGTTATATAAAAGATTAATTGAGTATTATCTACTTCAAGAACACTACGTGATCGCCATGAAATTAATGCTTTTCTAATGCCAACTTCACTTACTTTTGGATTTTCTACTTTTTGTGATATTGTATCAAATTTTTCGATTCTATCCATTTTTCTAGTAATTATTGAATTATACATTTCTCCAAGATATTTTCTAATATTTTCATCGTTATAAAAAACTTTATCTCCAAATTTATACGCATATTTTGTACTTGCTAAATCATCATCTCTTTCAACTATTGCAATTAATGACTTATTATTTTCAAACCCTTGATATAACTTTACACCAAATACATGTTGACTTGTTGCATAAAAATATAATGTATATTTATTGGTAACGACAATTTCTGAATTTTTTGATTTATAAACTCCACAAACAAAATTATCATACTTTACATCAAAAGTATCAATACCATCTATTAATAATGAATCAGTAGTTACTTTAAATATTTTACTTATTAGAACAATTTTTTCTAGTTCAGGATATACTTGATCTAATTCCCACTTAGATACTGTTTGACGAGTTACACCGATTTTTTCTCCAAAAGCTTCTTGTGATAATCCTGCTTGAGTTCTAATTTCTTGTATTCTATTACCTAATGTCATATATGAATCTCCTTATTCTTTAATTTACAATAAAATTATATCATCTTAATGTATATAAAGTCTACCAAGTCAAGGTGGAACTTTGTCACTCTCTAGTTGACATCGTTATACCATAATACTTAATATATTTCCACAATTATCTCTTATAGGTTCGAATCCCTTTATGTTAAAATAAAAAAAGCCACTTTTACAAGTGACTTTAAATTCTAAATGGTAGTCCGTACGGGATTCGAACCCGTGAATGCATGCGTGAAAGGCATGTGAGTTAAGCCGCTTCTCCAACGGACCATTTTGGGCTTGCTTCATTCAAGCCCTTTAATTATACTACTTTCTATCTATTAATGCAAGTAATTTGATAATATTTTATAAAAATATTTTTTATTCATTATTTTTCAAGATTTTTACTTTTAAATTTTCATCAAATACACCTTTTTTGATCATTTCAATTTCTTCTTTATATGGTGCATATGATTCATCTGAATATTTAACACTTGGGATATACGGTGTTTCTAAGATTTTAGGAATATCTTTAAATCTTTCATCATTGATGACTTTTAGTAAAGTTGTAAAACCAATAAACCCAAACCCAAAGTTTTCATGACGGTCTTTATGTGAACCTCTAATATTTTTTGAGTCATTAACATGAATCGCTTTTAAAAATTGTAACCCAATTTTTTCATCAAATTCCTGTATTACTCCTTCATAATCATTTACTAAATCATATCCTGCATCATGAATATGACAAGTATCTAAACATACACCAATTCTTGATGGATCAATGACATTATCAATAATATAAGCTAATTCCTCAAATGTTTTTCCACATTCAGTTCCTTTTCCTGCCATTGTTTCTAAAAGAATTGTAACCCCAGAATATTCAGTATTATACAAAATTTGGTTAACACCCTTGACAATTTGATTTAGTCCTTGTTCCAAAGTGGCTTTGGTATATGCTCCTGGATGTAATACCATATAACGCATACCACATTGTCCAATACGATTCACTTCTTCAGTTAAAAATTTAACCCCAAAACTATGTTTTTCTTCATCAACTTGTCCTAAATTAACAATGTATGGCGCATGTACAATAACATCCTCAATATTAATGTCATGACCATAAAGAATTTCTTGAAAATCTTTAATATTCATTAAGTGAACGGGTTTTCTAAAGGTATTTTGAGGAGCACCCATATAAACCATAAAACAGTTTTCACCATAACTTAGCGCTTCTAATACACTTCCCTTTAACATTAAATCGCCACTATTTCCTACATGACTTCCGATTTTCATCCTCTGCTTTTACGGCGGTAGATTTCTTCAACTCTACTACGTTTTACCTTTCTTAATTCTTTATTAATCTTTTCCATACGTTTTTTCTTATATCCAGGTTTAACTTTTTTTGGTAATTTATATTTTTGATGTAGCGCAGCTTCAGCTTCTTGAACAACAGACATATTACGTGATTTCGGTAACTTTGTTTGAACTAATTCATGTTCAACAATTTTCATAAATTTCGGATTTAAACCTTTTTTCTTTAATTCATCAACATAATTTTCTGTTTCATAAGTATATAAACTAAATACTCGTCCAGTTGCTTCATATCTCGCTGTTCTTCCTGAACGATGAATATAGAATTCAATGTCTTTTGGTAAATCAAAGTTAATTACATCACTAATACCTTCAATATCAATACCACGAGCTGCAATGTCGCTCGCAACAATATATTGATATTTTAAATCATGAATTCTTTTTAAAATTTGTTTGCGTTCTCGTTCATCTAAATCTCCATGGATTTTAGCAACTTTATAGTTGTTACTTGCTAGAAAAGAACTAATTTTATCCACTTTTTCTTTTGTATTAGCAAATATAATAGCCATGTAAGGAGTAATTGTCTGCATTAAATCTAATAAAACTTCTTCTTTAGCTCTTGCTTTACATGGAATCATAATATGCTCAATTGCTTCTTTTGTTAAACTCTTTTCTTCAATAATGATTTCATCAACACCACTTAAGTATTTATTAATAAATACTCTTAAACCTTTTGGCATTGTCGCACTAAATACTAAAAATTGTGGTTCATTTTGAATTAAGCTAATAACTTTATCTACTTCTACTAAATCTTTTTCATCAAAAACCATATCAGCTTCATCTACAACTAAAGTTTTTGCTTGATAGATTTTTAAAACATTAGCTTTAATCGCTAGGTCTGATACTCTTCCTAAAGTTCCAATAACTACTTGAGGTTGACTTTGACTTAACCGTTTTATTTCAGATTCACGGTTTTGACCACCAATAACAAGTCTAACGTCAATTTCACTATTATCTTCAACTAATGTTTTAGCAACATTATATAATTGAGAAGCAAGTTCTCTTGTTGGACTTAAAATTACTGCTTGAACATTCTTATTACTTTCATCTAAATTTTGAAAAATTGGTAGTAAGAATGAATGTGTTTTTCCTGATCCTGTAGCACTTTCAACAACTAAACTATTACCTTTTAAAGCTTCTGGAATCACTCGTTCTTGAACAAGTGTTGCCTCATTAAAAGATAAACGTTCTAAAGTTTTTTCTAAATAAGGCTTAAAATTATAATCTTTAAACTTCATAATAATCATCTACCTCCTCAACAAACTTTCCTTCTACAACGGGACTACTTGTATCAATAATTTCCACTAAAACTATTTTGTTATTGTAATCACCAGTTTGTGTAAATGATACTTCTAAATAATTACTTGTATGACCAATCCATTTCCCATTTTTAAGTTGTTCTACTAACACAAGTTGTTTTGTATTATTAAAACCATTACGGTAATTTTTGGCCATTTTTTTCGCAAGTTCTTGCATTTTCTTAGCTCGTTCATTAATTAATCTATGGTCTAAATGTCCTTCCATTTCGTCCGCTTTTGTGCCTTTTCTTCTTGAATATGGAAAGATATGCATTTCCGCATAATTTATTTTCTCAATGAAAGCTAAAGCATTTAAGAAATCTTCTTCGGTTTCTCCGACAAATCCTGCTAAACAATCAGTCGTTAACGCAATCCCTTCAAATCTTTGTCTAATTTTGTTAATCACTTCTTCATATTCTTTGGTATTATATTTGCGGTTCATGCGTTTTAAGGTATTATCAGAACCTGCTTGTAAAGGAATATGTAGATGTCTTGTGATAGAAACAGGATATTTTTCATATACATCTAATAATTCATCAGTTATTTCCATAAGTTCAATAGATGAAAGACGTAATCTATATACTCCTTTTACTTCCATCAAAATTTTATCTAGTAAACGAGCTAGGGTAATATTTCCCAAATCTTGTCCATACGTTCCTGTATTAATACCCGATAAAACTATTTCTTTAACCCCATTTTCTACGAGATTTCTAATTTCTTCGATAACATTTTGAGGATCCCTTGACTTAATTGGTCCACGAGCATAAGGAATCGCACAATAAGTACAGAAATTTTCACAACCATCTTGAATTTTTACGAAACCTCTAGTGTGCGTTGATAATCCACACATTTTTAATTCTTCATATTTTGTATATTCACTTGATGGTTTAACTCTATCAATTACTTTATTAGAACTTAAATAATCATCTATTAACTCAATAATTTGATTACGTTTATTAGTTCCAATAATAATATTAACATCTAAATCTTTTTTAACACTTTCCGAATTTAATTGGACAAAACATCCCATCGCCACAATTATAGCATCTTTGTTAGCCCTTCTAATTCTTCTAATTAATTGTTTTGATTTACTATCACTTGTACTTGTAACTGTACACGTATTAATAATGATAACATCGGCTTCTTGATCATTTTCTACTAATTCATAACCATGATTTTTAAGTTCACTGGTGATAGCCTCTACTTCATATATATTTACTTTACATCCTAAACTATATGTCTTAAATTTCATAAATATCACCCTAGTTCAGTTTCGTAACTAATTGCGCTCATAATATATATAGGCGCAAGTTCGGTTCTTAAAATTCTTGGTCCTAAAGTAATTGGTAAAAAGTTAGCTTTCTCCATTAATTCTTCTTCTTTTGGAGAAATTCCTCCTTCTGGTCCAACAACAACTAATATAGACTTAATATCTTTATTTTTTAATACTTGTTTTAAATTGGGATTATCTAAACTTGCTTTGGTAGAAGCAAATAAACAAACATCATAATTTGTTTTTAATTTTAATAAATCTTTAAAAGATATAATACTAGATAATTCCATTAGTTTATTACGCATTGATTGTTCTGATGCTTCTTTAATAATTTTAAGTTGTCGATCTTTCTTTTCTTCTTTGATCTTAATATTTGAACGTTCCATATTAACCGGAATATAACAATTTGCACCTAGAGCTGTAATTTTTGACAAAACTTCTTCCATTTTGTCTTTTCGGACCAATCCTTGAGCAATACTAACTTTTAATGGCAATTCCGAACTATTTTCTTGTTTTTCAATAACTTCTAAAATAACCCCTTTTTCATCAAGAACTTTAATTTTTGTTAAATAACTATCTTGATTATCAGAAACTAATACTTCATCGCCTACACGCATTCGCATTACTTTCACAATATGAAAAGAGTCATCTTTATCAATGATGACTTCTGAATAGTCATTATAAAAATTATTTGGATTCACAAAATACTTCTGCATAACATCACCTAATTTCTTATAGTTTATTTTATCATAAAAGTTCTATTTTGTCAAAAAAGAGCCTAATTATAATAGGCTCTTATTTTTGAATTAGTTTTTAAAGAATTTTTTTATACGATCGAAGAAACTATTATTAGCAGTTTCATCTGTTTTACTTAATTTATTAAATAATTCTTTTTGTTCACTAGTTAGGTTAGTCGGTGTAATGACTTTCGCAATAACATATTGATGACCACTTCTACCTGTTGTTGCGTTTTGAATACCTTTACCAGCAAGTTTAAATCTTGTATTAGATTGGGTTCCACTTGGAATTTTTAAAGCAACTTTTCCATGAAGAGTTTTAACTTCAATTGTTGTACCTAAAGCTGCTTGTGAGAAAGTGATTGGAAGTTCTAAATATATATCGTTTCCTTCACGTTCAAATACTTCGTGTGGTTTAACTATAACGTTAATGTATAAATCACCATTTGGTCCTCCATTGATACCAGCTTCTCCTTGACCACCTAGGCGAAGTGTTTGTTCATTATCGATTCCCGCAGGGATTGTAACATTGATTTTTGCAGCTTTCTTAACACGACCAGCCCCATTACAATGTTCGCATAGTTTAGTAATTTTTTTACCCTTACCACCACAATCAGGACATGTAGTTTCTGTTTGAATACGACCAAGAATGGTTGCTTGTTCCATAATAACTCTACCAGTTCCATGACATCTTGAACAAGTTGAAATATCTTGTTTTGAATGAGCCCCTGTTCCACCACATGATGTACATTCTTCGTAACGATTTAAATTCATTACTTTTTTAACTCCAAAAGCTGCTTCTTCAAATGTTAATTCAACTTTTGTTCTTACATCATTACCTTTTTGAGGCGCATTTGGATTACTTCTTGAGCGACCACCACCAAAGAAGCTTCCAAAGATATCTTCAAATCCTCCAAATCCAGCGCCACCAAATCCGCTAAAACCACTACCTCCACCGAAGCCTCCTTGCATTGGATCTTCACTACCATATCGGTCATAATTTTCTCGTTTTGATGGATCACTTAAACAATCATAAGCACGCTGAACTTCTTTGAATTTTTCTTCCGCGTTAGGTTCAGTACTAACATCCGGATGATATTTTCTCGCTAAAGATCGGTAGGCCTTTTTTATTTCATCTTCTGATGCTGTTTTTGATACCCCTAATACTTCATAATAATCTCTTTGATTTGCCATTTTAGGCCTCCCTCTTATTAGTTATTAGTTGATATCTTCAAAATCTGCATTAACTGTGTTATCGTCATCTTTTGAATTATTATCTTGGTTATTATTTTGTTTTGCTTGTTGTTCTTTTTGAATCTTTTCGTATGCTTTTACCGCAATACCTTGAGCAGCTTTTTCAAGTTCTGCTTTCTTAGCTTTAATAGCTTCAATATCGTTACCTTCTAAAGCTGTTTTTAATTCTGCTTCAGCTTTTTCTACTGCTTCTTTTTCTTCTGCAGTTACTTCACTACCTAAATCTTCAATTGATTTATGGCAAGCAAAGATGATTTGATCACATTCATTACGTAAATCAACTTCTTCTTTACGAGCTTTGTCAGCTGCCGCATTTTCTTCTGCTTCTTTAACCATACGATCGATTTCTTCATCTGATAATCCACTTCCACCACTAATTGTGATTGTTTGTGATTTACCTGTACCTAAATCTTTCGCACTTACGTGAACGATACCATTCGCATCAATATCAAATTTAACTTCGATTTGAGGTACTCCACGAGGAGCTAGAGGAATTCCTGATAATTGGAAACGTCCTAAAGTTTTGTTATCAGCGGCCATCGCTCTTTCACCTTGAAGAACATGGATATCAACGCTTGGTTGGTTATCAGCTGCAGTTGAGAAGATTTGTGATTTAGATGTAGGGATTGTTGTATTACGTTCAATTAAGCGTGTTGCAACTCCACCTAAAGTTTCGATACCAAGTGAAAGTGGTGTAACGTCTAATAATAATACATCTTTAACGTCTCCTGCTAAAACCCCACCTTGGATAGCTGCACCCATTGCAACTACTTCGTCTGGGTTGATACCACGGTTAGGTTCTTTACCTAATTCACGACGTACTAATTCTTGAACATAAGGAATTCTTGTAGATCCCCCAACAAGTAATACTTGGTCTAAATCATTTGCAGTAAGCTTAGCATCTTTTAATGCTTGACGTACAGCTTGTAAAGTTGTATCAGCTAAACTTCTAATTAATTCTTCGAATTTAGCTCTAGTTAAGCTCATATTTAAGTGTAATGGCATACCATTAGCCATTGTGATAAATGGTAAAGTAATATCTGCTTTAGAAACACCACTTAATTCTTTTTTAGCTTTTTCAGCAGCTTCTTTTAAACGATATGCAGCAGAACGATCAGCTTTTAAGTCTACACCATTTTCTTTTTTAAATTCACTTGCTAAATAATCAGCAATCGCATTATCGAAGTCATCCCCACCTAAACGGTTATTACCAGCTGTTGATAATACTTCAAATGTACCTTCAGCTAAGTTTAAGATAGATACGTCGAATGTTCCTCCACCTAAGTCATAAACTAAGATAGTTTGTTCTTTATCAGTTTTATCAATACCATAAGCAAGGGCTGCAGCAGTTGGTTCATTGATAATTCTATTAAATTCTAAACCAGCAATTTTAACAGCATCTTTTGTTGCTTGACGTTGAGCGTCATTGAAATAAGCTGGAACAGTAATAACTGCTTCTGTAACTTTTTCACCCAAATATGCTTCAGCTGTTGCTTTTAAGTTTTGAAGAATCATTGCTGAAATTTCTTGAGGTGTATAGTTTTTATTATTTACATTAATTTTATGATCAGTTCCCATGTAACGTTTTACTGAGAATACAGTGTTAAGGTTAGTTGCTGCTTGACGACGAGCAATTTCCCCAACTTGGATTTCTCCATCTTTGAAAGCTACTACTGATGGAGTAGTTCTAGCTCCTTCTGGATTAGTAATTACTTTTGCTTCTCCACCTTCCATTACAGATACACATGAATTTGTTGTACCTAAGTCAATACCAATAATTTTACTCATAATTTTATTCTCCTTTATATTTATAAATTAATTTTCTTTTTTTGTGCTTACTTTAACCATACTTGGTCTTAATACACGATCTTTATATAAGTAACCTGTCATTACTTCTTCTAAAACAACTCCTGATTCAACATCTTCAGTTTCAACTGTTTCGATTGCTGAATGATACGCAGGATCAAATTTTTCACCAACGGCTTTAATTTTCTTAACACCATAATTTTCTAAGATTGTTGCGAATTGATTATTAATCATCACAAATCCAATTAAGAAATTTTTAAGTGTTTGATCTTCTGTTTCTAAATTAACTGCTTTATCAAAAATATCTAAAACATTAATTATTTCTGAAAAAACATCTTGACTAGCATATTTTCGATCTTTAATACGTTCTTCATTCATACGACGTTTAAAGTTTTCAAGTTCTGCTCGATCTTTTAATAATTCATTTTTTAATACTGCTTCACTTTCTTCTAGTTCAGCAATACGTTCTTGTAATTTTTTGATTCTTTTATTTTTTTCAGTTTTGTCTTCCTTTTTACTAGGTTGTTCCTCTTGAACTTGTTCTTCTTGGACCGGTTCTTCTTGAGGAGTTTCTTGTTCTAATTCTTTTTCTTCTTCACGATAACGATTGTTTTCCGTCATGATGCCTCCTATACGATATTTTTAATATTTTTCGCGATATATTCAAGTAGTGGAATAATCTTATTATATTCCATACGAGTAGGACCAAATACACTAATTGCTCCACGTTCCCCACTTGATGATTCATATGGAACGGTAATCACTGTACAATCTTGTAAAGCTTTAATTTCATTTTCTTGTCCAATTCTTACAGTAACTCCTGTTTCATCATATCGTACAACTTTTAAGATTTCACGTTTTTCAATGGCATCAAAAATATCTTTAACTTTTTCCACATTTTGAAATTCCGGTTGAAGTAAGATTTTAGATTGTCCACTAACATGATACTTGTCTTTCGCCATATCCGCAAATGCACTTGCGAAAGCACTAACTAAATCTTCACGATATGCGATAAAATCACGAATATCTTCATTTTTAATTTCTTCTTTAAGTTTTGTTTCAATTTCACTTACTAAACAGTTATGTAAAACTTCATCTAAAACATTAATAACTTTTTCAATTTCTTTTACACTCATTCCTTCAGGAATTAAAATCTTTTTACTTTCTACATGACCCAAATCGGTAATCATTAATATAATCGCAAAATGATCTTGTAAAGCTAGAAATTCTAATTTTTTAATTCTTGAATTATACGCTGATTGTCCTAGAACAATTGAGGTATAGTTAGTTAAATTAGAAACTAAATTCATTGATTGATTAATGGCTTCTTCACGACTTATGTCTTGACGTCTAAAAATGTCATCAATCATTGGAAATTCAAGCGATGTTTCACGTTCTTTTTTCATCATTTCTTCAACATAGAAACGATATCCTTTTTCTGATGGAATTCTTCCACTTGAAGTATGAGTTTTTACTAAATATCCCATATCTTCCAAATCGGCCATATCATTTCTTAAAGTGGCTGGACTTGCGTTAAACCATGACGATTTAGATAATGTTCTTGATCCAACTGGTTCGTTAGTGTTAACATATTCTTCAACGATAGCTTTTAAAACAAGTTTCTGACGTTCCGATAGCATTTTCTTTTCACTTCCTTTTATTATATAGTAGTTATTTATCAATGAGTTAGCACTCACTTAACCCTTCTGCTAACATTATACACCATTTTGTTAGCACTGTCAAGTGTTTAGTGCTAATTTTTAATATTTTTTACCAATTTTATTTTTTTTATACATGAAAAAAAGGGTTAGTTTTTCTAACCCTTTACTCTTCGATAAAAGTCATTATGATGGCGTTCTTCTTCAAGTGTTGAATCCCATCCATGACCTGGATAAATACTAGCTTGATTTTTATTATCTAGTAATTTTTTTAAACTATTAATTAAAGTCATTGTATTAGACGTTGGTAAATCAGTTCTACCTACCCCATTATTAAATAAGGTATCACCTGTAAACATAACATCATCTATTTGATATGTTACCGAACAATCAGTATGTCCTGGTGTTGTAATAACTTTAATTTTTAGTTTTTTTGATAACTCAATAATTTGATTATCTTTCACAAAAACCATTTTGGTTCTATCTACATCTTTTAAACTTGATACTCCAAAGAACATTGCACAACTACTCATTAAATTAGTTAATTTACCAAATCCGTTTTGGTGAATGTAACAATTCACATTGTATTTGTTTAAAACATCTGTTAAAGTTATGAAATGATCATAATGTCCATGGGTTAAAAAGATTCCCAAAACTTTACGATTTTTAATAGCTGTTGTAATATTAGATAATCTATTTGCTGGATCAACAATAATTACTTCTTCATCATTACCAACAATATATGTATTAGCATTATCGCCTTTATCACAAATAGTAATAATATCTAGCATTATTTTGTTGCTGGAAGTGATGCAGCCGCGATACTTTGTCCAACACGACGCATTTTTTCATCAGGTGTAGTGATTTGAACATTGAATTCAGGGAACACTTCTTTTAATACTTCGTTAGCTTTTTCAATGATTAAATCTCCACCTTTACCACTAGTAACACGTCCTAATAGTAATAAGTATTTGATATCATAGAATTCTGCATAGTAAGGAATTGTATATCCTAAATAAACACCAATAGTTTCATAGATTTCTTTAGCTCTTGGATCATCATTTGCCATTAAACCTTGAACTACTTTTAATTTTTCAGCTGGGCTTAAAGCTTCATCTAATTCAATACCAGCATTTTTAGCAAGTTTAATTACACCATCTTGGCTGAAGTATTTAACACCACATCCGTAGTCACCACTCCATTCATCAACCATTGCATCTTCATTATAGTCAACAGGTACGAATGCAAGTTCTGATAACCAACCATTGATATTACCATCAGTATTGATATAACCTACTGCTTCACTTGTACCCATTGCGATACCTAAAATCTTAGTATCTTCTAAAGATAATGCACCAGCTAAGGCAGTAACATCACCATCATTTACAACTTGTAGAGGAACATCACCAAATTGTTTTGCAGCACGAATATAAATATCACGTGCTTCAGCATCGAATTTATCTTGTGGAACTTTTACAAATAATGAAGCAACACGTACTTCGTTATCAATATAAATACCAGCACTTGATACACCGATAGCATCAACTCTAGGCATTTTAGATGCAGCTCTATTAAAGCTATCTAAAATTCCTTCATAGTGATAATTTGGATCTTCATTAGTTTTAGGGAACCAAACTACTTCTTCACTATAGATAACTTCACCATTAACAACAGCACTTACCTTACGGTCAGATCCACCAGCATCAAATCCGATACGACAACCATCTAAGTGACCACCAACTTTAATTGAAGCTTCAACTGATGCAGGAACATCTTCAGTTACTACTACTTCAAACTTGTTACGGTAAACTCTTGACATAAATTCAACGTCAAATGCGCGGCTTCCTTCCATACTGAAGATTTTAACAATTTCATCAGTTAAATCTTTTGGCCCATTAATATAAATTTTATAACCACCAACAACCCATAAAATACTCTTTAATAGTCTTTCAACCATTTTAACATTTGCAGGATCACCTGGGATTACATCTAAATCATAACGATAACGATAACCATTGTTTCGTTCTACACAGAATGAAACAGTTGTTTTTTCAGCTGCTTTAGCAACTTTTGCTTTGAATTCTCTTAATTCCATTACCATTGGTTGGAACTTAGGATCTAAATTTAAATTGTACTTTAAAGACATTTTTTTCACCTCAAAAATAAAATATTTTTATACTCCTATATTTTACCATATCTTGATGACTTTTTGTCTATTTTTGATATTAATTTTTATCTTCTTTATCAATTTTATGATGATTGTCGACAATTATAACATCACTGCCTATTTTTATTATTTTATTCCAAGGAATTGAAGTTGCATTTTTATTAAATATTTGATATACCTTAGATCCTCCTTGAATCTTTACACTTAAAATTCTACCTGTTAATGTATCGATTTCTAAATCAGTAATTTTTCCTACTTTAGATCCATCATGATCATTAACGATATCTTTAATCGATAATTCTGATAATAACATTATTTCACCCTTTCTCTATATTATATGATAAATACCCAAAAAAGGTGAAAAAAAGGTGGCTTTCGCCACCTAAAATACTTATCTATTTTACAAGTTTAATTTGGAAACCAATTGTTTCTTTTACTTTCACATCAAACAATACTTCGAATTTATTGCCCAAATAGATAAAGTAGAAAGATCCATTTTCTTCATATCCTTCACAATATCTTTCATACCAATCTTTAATACCTTCCACTTTATTTTCTGTAAGATAAGCTGGGTATTCAAATTGATAATAGAATTCATTTGCGTATTCATCTTTCTTTAGTAAAGCATCTAACTCTAAGTTACCACTTACTTCATACTTTGTATCATATGGTAAATTTAATAAGTATAGTTTATTTTCTCCATTATCACGATCAACATAAATAGGCACTTCCATAGTAATCGTTACATTTGTCGTATATGGAGTTGTAAAGTAACGTTTCCCGCCGCTAACAAAGGTGCGATAGAAAAATGAAAATCTTGTTCCCGTTTTATCCCAACCAACACACATTATTTCTTTTGAATATTGTTGAGGGGCATCTAGTGGTAATTCGACTGATCCGAATCTCGCAAAACCTTCATCATTTGTTTGATCAGTTACTTTAGTATTTATACTACTACCTTCGAATTTTTTAATATTTTTAGAAAATGCATCACTAAATTCATAAAAATCGTTTTTCGCAAATAAATACTTACATTTAGTTGAGAATTCCGCAACATTAACTACTCCATCATATTCAAAATGAAATACTGGAAGTTCTCCTGCATATACTAAGTGTTTTACAATTTCATCAGGAATTGTAACATCTACACCATTTTCAAAAGAAATAGTATCATCACAACTACTTAAAGTCAAGACCATCAAAAACATCATTAACACTAAAACTATCTTCTTCATATTAGAAATCCTTATCATTATCATTTAAGCCATATTTTTGATAGAACTCATTTTTGAATTCTAAGAAACGATCTTCTTTAAGCGCTTCTCTAATGTTTTCCATTAAACGAAGTAAAAATCTAGTATTATGAATGGTAACTAATCTTTGTCCTAAAATTTCTTCTGCTTTAATTAAGTGACGAATATAAGCTTTAGTATAGTGTTTACAAGTGTAACAATCACATTCATCATCAATTGGCGTAAAATCTCTTTCAAATTCTTTATTTTTAAGAATTAATCTTCCATGAGTAGTCATTGCTGTTCCATGGCGAGCAATTCTCGTTGGTAAAACACAGTCAAAAATATCGACACCACGTTCAACCGCATCTAAAATCGCTCCTGGTGAACCTACTCCCATTAAATAGCGAGGTTTATCTTCTGGTAAGACCGGAATTGTATAATCCAAAATCTGATTTTGAACTTCTTTCGGTTCTCCAACACTTGTTCCCCCAATTGAATATCCATCAAATGGCATTTTAACTAATTCTTCAGCACAATGAACTCTGATATCTTCAAAACTTCCACCTTGAACAATTCCAAATAAACCTTGATCTTCAATTCTGGCGTGAGCATTAAGTCCACGTTCTGCCCAACGTAAAGTTCTTTCAACTGAGTTTTCCATGTATTCTCTAGTTGAGGTAATTGGTGGACATTCATCAAAACTCATCATAATATCACTACCTAAACTGTTTTGAATCTCTAAAGCAATTTCTGGTGATAAGAAAAGTTTCGCTCCACTCTTATGATGTTTAAAAGTTACTCCATCTTCTTTGATATCACGAAGACGAGCAAGGGAAAATACTTGATATCCTCCTGAATCAGTTAAAATTGATCCATCCCAATTCATGAAATTATGTAACCCACCAGCCTCTTCAACAATTTTGTGTCCTGGTTGATTCCATAAATGATAGGTATTACCTAAAATAATTTTAGCTCCATTAGCTTCTAACTCTTCTTTTGTCATTGTTTTAACTGTCGCTTGGGTTCCAACCGGCATAAACATTGGGGTTTCAAAAGAGTTATGAGGGGTAGTAATTACCCCTAAACGAGCTTTTGATGCTTTATCTTTTTTTACTAATTTATATTTTATAACCATATTCTTTTCCTCATGTCAAACGAAGAAAATTAAAGATTATAGACGTTTTTCTAATTCTTCTTTTAATTCTTCGTATCCTTTTTTTCCTAATAACGCAAACATGTTTTTCTTATAGCTCTCTACCCCTGGTTGATTAAATGGATTAATATCTAACATGTAACAAGATAATCCACAACTAAACATAAAGAAGTATAATAAATATCCAATATGTAAGGCGTCAATCTTTTCTAAATTAATTACTCCGTTTGGAACTCCTCCATCAACGTGAGCAAGAATTGTTCCTTGCATTGCTTTTTTATTAACGAAATCTAAAGATGTACCAGCTAAATAATTGATACCATCTAAATCAGAGTCAGCTTTTTCAATAATTGCTACTTCTTCTGGATTTACCACATTAATAACCGTTTCAAACATAATTCTCTTACCTTCTTGAACATATTGTCCTAAAGAATGTAAATCAGTTGAATATACTAAGCTTGCTGGAAATAATCCTTTTCCATCTTTTCCTTCAGATTCTCCAAATAATTGTTTCCACCATTCACTAATAAATGATAATTTTGGTTCATAAGTAACTAAAATTTCTGTTGTTTTTTCGTTGTTATACATTTGATTACGTACAACCGCATATTTCATTGCTTCATTATCAACAAATGGTTTTTCATAGCAATCTACTTGAGCAAGACGAGCTCCTTCCATTAAGGCTTCAATATCAATACCAGCACAAGCAATTGGTAATAAACCAACACCAGTAAATACTGAATATCTTCCACCGATATCATCAGGAACATTGAAAGTTACATAACCTAGTTCATTAGCTTGAGTTCGTAATGCCCCTTTAACTAAGTCAGTAGTTGCATAAATTCTTTTATTAGCTTCTGCTTCTCCATATTTTTGAACTAATAATTCTTTAAATAAGCGGAATGCTACAGCTGGTTCAGTAGTTGTTCCAGATTTAGAAATTACATTGATTGAAAATTCTTTGTTTTTTAAATAAGTAAGTAATTGATGTGTATAAGTTGAAGATAAAGTGTGTCCAGCAAAAATCACTTCTAATTCTTTTTCTTTTGGGAAATATCCTTTTAAAGCTTCAATTACAGCTTTAGCCCCAAGATATGATCCACCAATTCCGATAACTACTAAAACTTCTGAATCTTCACGAATCTTTTTCGCACATTTTAATACTCTATCAAATTCTTCTTTATCATATTCAGTTGGCCATTTTAACCATCCTAAGAAATCATTACCTGCTCCACTTTTATTAACTAAAGTGTTGTAAGCTTGCATAACTTTATCATGTGATGCAGCCATTACTTCAGGTGTAACACCAGTATTTTTATAATCAAATTTTAGCATTATTATTTCACCTCATCAATAATTTTAGATACTTCTTTCTTTAATGTATCTACTAAAGCAAGTGATTCAGCCTTAGTCTTACATACAATTGAAATATACACTTTTAATTTAGGTTCAGTTCCTGATGGTCTTAATACGAACCATCCACCATCATCAAAGATGTATTTAACTACAAGTGATTTAGGTAATGTTAATTTTTCGACATTACCATTTTCTTTAGCAACACCTAAATCATAATCTTCAACGCGTACTACTTTTTTACCAGCGATTTCGTTGATTTCTAATCCTTGGAAGTGGTTCATAATTCTCTTAATACGAGCACTACCTTCTTGTCCACGTAAGTAGATATTTAAAACACCTTCTTGATAGAATCCAAATTCTTCATAAATATCATTTAATACTTGTACTAAAGTCTTACCTTGTTCTTTATAGAATGATGCAACTTCGGCTAATAATAAAGTTGCTTGAAGCGAGTCTTTATCACGAACAAAATCTTTAATTACATAACCATAAGATTCTTCATATCCAAAGAAGAATTCTTCATCAGTATTTTCGATTAACTTAGCTTGTTCACCAATAAATTTAAATCCTGTTAAAGTTTGAACAAGTTTTAATCCAAATTTTTCACAAATAGCTTTAGAAATATTTGATGTAACAATTGTATTGTAAACATTAACTTTTGGACCATGAGCTTTATATTTAGCAAGATAGTTTAATAAGATTGCTCCTGTTTGGTTACCAGTAAGTAATACATATTCACCTAAGTCATTTTTTGCAGCAATACCCATACGGTCAGCATCTGGGTCAGTCGCAATTAAGATATCCGCATTTTCTTCTACTCCTAGTTTAATCGCATATTCAAACGCACTTGATTCTTCAGGATTTGGAGATTTTAATGTACTAAAGTATGGATCCGGAATCATTTGTTCTTTTACAGTAACCACGTTATATCCAGATTCTTTTAATAAATCAGCTAAATGAACAGATGCTGTTCCATGAAGTGGTGTGAAAACAATTTTGATGTTATCTTTCTTAACTTGTTGAACTGGTACAGTTTTAACCATTTCAAGATATTTATCATCAACATCTTTATCAATAAAGACAATCTTACCAGCTGCTTTTAATTCTTCAAAATCTTTAACTTCAATACCAAAGATATCTTCAATACCTTCAATTTTGTTAATAACGATATCCGCAAGACATGGAATTAATTGACATCCATCTTCATCATAAACTTTATATCCATTATATTCAGGCGGGTTGTGACTAGCAGTAATCATTATTCCACCAGCACATTTTAATTCTCTTACGGCGAAACTTAATTCTGGAGTTGGTCTTAAACTTGAGAATAGATATACTTTTACTCCGTTACTTGCAAGTACTGATGCTGCTCTACAAGCAAATTCATAACTATAGTTACGGCAGTCGTAAGAAATAACCATTCCTTGTTCATTTAAATTTTCAAATCTTTCGCGTAAATATAAGTAGAAACCATATGTTGCTTTTTGAATAGTATAAATATTCATACGGTTTGTTCCTACTCCTAAAACACCTCTTAATCCACCTGTTCCGAATTCTAAGTCAGTGTAGAACGCATCATTTAATTTATCTTCATCTAAAGATGCAAGTTCTTCTTTCAATCTTGGGTCAAGATAAGCGTATTCTTGCCACTTCTTGATTTTTTCACATACTAATTTATCCATAAAATTATTCTCCTATATTTTAATATTTATAACCTAAATAAACATTCTGTCGCTATATCAAGTGCATGTTTTCAACCAATATTTGTAATTGGTTTTTACGTTTTTCAATTTTTCCCTCAATCTCATATACTTGACCGATAGAAAAATTAGTTAACTTCTCATATTGTTTTGGGAAAAGTGTGACTTCAATAGTATCCGAATCATCATATATTGTACAAAAAGCCATATTTTCTCCATTTGAGGTTTTAATTTCTTTAATTTTTTTAACTATTCCTAAAACTTTCGCGAATGGCGCTTTTTTCGCATCTTTGATTCTTAAAAGTTTTGGGTTTTTATATAAGTGTTGATATTGGAACATAAAATTATATTTAATATTTAAACCCAATATTTCTTTTTCTTTTTCAAGTAAATATCCATATGAATATTCATCAATATCATAATCGGTAGCCAAAAGTTCAAGTTGATTAATAAAACTATATTGTAATTTATTTAAAATACTTTTATAAGTACTAATCATTGCTTTTTTAGTCAAACCAAATTCATCTAAAGCCCCACTATAAATAATATTTTCTAACAGAGCGCTAGATATAATATTCTTACTTCTTACCACAAAATCTTCAAAATCTTTAAATAAACCTTTTTGACGTTCTAGAAGCAGCTCTTTTGTTTTCATAACTCCTAGACCCATTATACCAGATAGTGGGTAAATAATTTGATGATTATTGGAGATAAAAATATCACTACTACGATTAATTGAAGGTGGTATTACTTTAATATTTAGTTTTCGACATTCTGTGATATACTCATTCATCGATGAGTCAGATCCAATCACACTACTCATTAAACTACTAAAATAGTGTTCTGGATAATTAGCTTTTAAGTAAGCTGTTTCATATGCTATTACGGCGTAGGCAACACTATGAGCCTTATTAAATCCGTAATTAGCAAATTTAACAATATAATCATATATTTCTTCAGCCACTTCTTTGGTATATCCTTGTTTAACACTTGATGAAACAAAGTTAATTCGTTCGGCTTCTAATACTTCTTTTTTCTTTTTAGAAACGGCTCGTCTTAAAATATCGGCTTGTCCTAAACTGTATCCCGCAAAGCGCCACGCAATAAGCATAATTTGATCTTGATAAACAATCGTTCCATAAGTGCTTTTTAAAATTGGTTCTAAGTCAGGATGAGGATATATTACTTTTTCTTCTCCAAATTTACGTTTAATGAAATTAGGAATGATATCCATTGGTCCAGGTCGATATAAAGCAATCGCATTCGTAATATCTTCAAAACTGCTAACCTTTAAATCTCTTAATACTTTTCTAATTCCAACCGATTCTAATTGGAAGACCCCCATTGTATCACCTTCAGCTATCATCCTAAATGTTTTTGGATCATTATATTCTTTCGGCATTACAAAGGCTGGATTTTCAAGTTTTATTGAATCAATACAGTTTTTAATATTAGTTAAATTTCTTAGTCCTAAAAAGTCATTTTTCAGTAGACCTAATCTTTCTAAATCAACGGCTTCATACTGTGTTTGATATATATCATCAAGTCCGACATCTAAAGGTGTATAATTAACCAAATCTTCTTTGGTCATTACAATTCCTGCCGCATGAGTTGAGGTATTACGCGGTAATCCTTCAATCTTCATCGCGATTTGGACAACCTTTTTAATATCATCATATTTTTCACATAAATCCCTTAATTTTTCACTTTGTTCATAAATGCTACTTAGCGAAGTGTAAGGGTCTTTACTTACACATTTTAATATTTCTTTTAATCTTACATCATTTAACTTTAATACTTTTGAGGCATCTCTAATAGCACTACGAGAGGCATAACAACCAAAAGTAACAATATGAGCAACCCTATTTTTACCATATTTCTTACCAACATATTTAATCACTTCATCCCGGCGATCATCTGGGAAGTCAATATCAATATCTGGCATAGTAACTCTTTCCGCATTTAAGAAACGTTCAAATAGTAATTGATGTTTAATCGGATCAATATCCGTAATTCCTAAACAATAACTTACTAACGATGCGGGAGCAGAACCTCTTCCAGGTCCGACATAAATATCTTCTTTTTTAGCAAACTTCACATAATCCCAAACAATTAAGAAATAATCATCAAATCCCATTTTGTGGATAACTTGTAACTCATAATTTAGACGTTTTTGATATTTATCAATTAAAACAGGATTAGTAATTAAATTATCCGCCAAACGCTTTTCTAACCCTTTCATACAAAGAGCTAACAAATATTTTTCACTATCAATTTCATTTGAATAACTTGGCGTTAAGTATTCATCAAATTTAAAATAGATACTTGATAATCTCTTTATTTCTAAAGTATTACTTATTGCTTCTGGATAATCATTAAATCTTTTAAAATATTCATCGTTAGTTAACAAACTATAATCAACTAAATCATTTTGATGTTTAGGATTTTTAATAGTTTTTAAAACATTTAAAGCATCATGTTCATCTTTATTTACACAAGCTACTTCATGAAGAGCTAATGGTTGCCATCTATTATCTCTAATAAATTTTTTTATTTTTTCCCATTTATCTAACTCATATTTAGAATCTTTCGTAATTCCAATATATAAAAAACTAAAGATATTTTTTAAAGCACAGTAATGGTCAATCGCCCAATTTGGATGTTGTTCAAAATTATTATAGATAAAATTATATCTTCCTGCTGTTACCGCTACTACTCCAAGGCTCGCTTTTTCTAAGTATTCAAGTTCAACATAACCATTTTGAATTTTACTACGGCTACTTATTTTCATCAAATTTTGATAACCAATATTGTTAATTGCGTATAACAAAAGACAACTTTCAATATCGTTATATCGATAATTAACCTTAAGTCCAATAATTGGTTTGATATTCTTTTTAACACACGCATCATAAAATTTTATCGCGCCATGCATGTTTGTATTGTCACACATTCCAAGTGTCGTACAGCCAATTTCACTCGCTTTTTCCACAAGACGTGAAATAGCACAGGTGCTATCTAACATTGAGTATTCGGTCTTCACAAAAAGATTTACAAATTCCATAACTATTTCACCTCTAGTACTCTTATTATAGTATACCACACTTATGTTTTTTTTTCAATTACATAATGTAAATTTTTACCTATTTGCTTTTTTCTTTTTATAAAAGTAATATCCTCCCCCAATTATTAATACAATAACACTTAATCCAATACTTATATATAACGGTGAATAATCAACAACAACTTGATATTTATCTTTTAAATCCAGATCTTTAACCATTAGTTTATTAATTGTTATATCTTCATGATTAGTGTAGATATTTAGACTAATATTAGCTAAATCATCCATTTCAACTTTTAAAAGGTCCCATTCTTTTAAGTCAAGTAAAGCTTCAAGATTTAAAAACTCTACTTGTTTTATTTCTTTATTTCCTAAATCATATGTTAAAATTCCTTTTATTTTATAAACTTTATCTAAACTAATATTTCCTAGATTAATATCAAGATTTTTAAGATTTGAATCATATACTTCAACTAACTCTTCATCAAGATATACCAAAAAAGACATATCTATTAAACTTTTATCTGGATCATAAATATTCATACTAAGCTTAAAATTATCACTTTCTTCTTCGGTAAAAGTAATAGAGGGCGCTTCTTTTAAAACTTTAACTGTGAAAGTTTTATAATGCGATTCTTCTTTTGTTTCAGTTATAACTTTGTTTATTTGAAATACATAATTTCCATAATTTTCAAACCCATTTAAAACAACTACTTGTTTTTCTTCCTTATTTACCACAGGATACACTTGTCCATTAATTAAAACTTCTTTTATCACTTCATCACTTTTTATTTCGATGTTAACTTCTTGATTTTTACTAATTACATAATCAGTAAGTGGTAAATCTTCTTCCTTATTATAATAGTCTTCTACTACTTTAAAAGAAATCTTCGTCTCTTTTCCTAAGTTATCTTTTAAAACTAAAGTATGTTCTCCAGCTTTTAAAAGGGTTCCTGATGCAACCATCTTATCATCTAAAAATGCATATCCAAAAAACTTTAAGGGATATCCCACAGGATATATATGTCCATTTGTGACATTTACATATTCCTCAATAATTATCTTATTATTTAGAGAAAACTGCTTATTTTCGTTTATTTTTAGGTTAAAATGCCCTATATAAGTTCCATGTATTTGTTTGTCAAAAAATGGTTCAATTTTATTTAATTCTAAAGTAAGATCATGAATAAATGAAGAAACCTTTAATTCTTTTACTTCTAACATATTCATTTTTTCATGAAAGTTATTTTGATATGTATTTATAATTATATCTTCTTGCTTATCAATTTTATACTGATATACTAGTGCTTCACATAAATAATGTTCATCAAAATAATATAATTTTAAAATATTATCGTCTATGATAATTTTTTTAATTTTACTATCAATACCTAAATCAAATGTATTATTTTGACGATAAATAAGTAAATTATCTTTTATTTTTATAATATCTAGCGTATTACTTAAACAAATAAGTGAATCATTAACTTCTTCTTCATAATAACTAATAACTTCTAAATCGCTATTAATTAAATATATATAATAAACATTATTTGTTCCAATTCGTAATAAAAAATGCCCTTTATTTATTTCAAAATCTAAAACATCCTCGGTATCTTCTAAATGATTAAAATAAATAGTATCTACAATAATTCCTTGTTTATTAATTTTCGTCATAAAGACCTTTTTTTCATTTATACTTCCCACATTCTCAAAAGGACTATTTAAACTATGAGCATCTTTAGTACCTACTAAATAGTAATCACCATTATATTCATAGATATTATTAAAAGTTTCATATCCAGCACCACCATAAGTATACGAATGAATATATTCTAATTCTAAACTATATTTACATATTAACGCATCTTTCCTAATTTCTCCCACAATAATTATTTCATTACCCACTATAAGAATATCACTAACAAAAGATATCATAATTTCTACTTCTTTTGCTTTTTTTGTTGCTTTATTAATTTTTCTAAGCATAATCTTTTCAGCATTTTTGGAAATCAAATATAACCATTCTCCTTCACTATAACTACAAAAATATTCTTCTTTTAAATCAAGTATTAAATTATTTTGATAAAAATACTTTATTTCTTGAGTCTTGTATAATAAAATCCCTTCTTTTGTTTCCTTAATTTCATAACTATCATCCATCCCCAAAACTTTAGTAGTTTCAATAGTTATTTCATCACCTGATGCCAATACATTTATTTTCCCACTAAATATCATTACTAGTAATGTAAAAATCATTATCAACTTACGTTTCATAAAAATCCTCCTTAATATTTACTTTTAATAATAAAGAAGCCTGATACCATCATTAATAATGTGGGAACAAGATACATAAAGTCAAAGGAATTTTTAACATGCCCATACGTATTTTCTAAAGTTACTACTTTCAATATTAATTCTTCATTTTTTACATCAGTCGTTAACACCTTAGTATATACTTCAATATTATCTATTTGTTCTAGAGCATTTTGGGAAACTGATAACTTTTTAACCTCAAAATCAAATTCTTCAACTAATCCTCCTTGACCAATTAATTTTAGAGTATAAGATCCTTCTTCATCAATAATATAACCATCTTCAATTACTTGGTTATTCAAATATCCGGTAGCATTTAATTTAAGTTTAACTCCCAAATCATATACTTCACCATTTTCAACCCCTGGCTTAACCGGAACCAAAACTTCTTTACTTATTATTAAATCTAAATCATCATCAAAATAATACATTACAGGATATATTCCAAATAATTCTTTATTCACCGTATCAATACTTAATAAAGAATGATTTACTTTTTTACCATTAATTAAAATATTGTGATCATGATAGTTTGTATCATCATAAATGGTTTTACCAATTGAAGCTATTTTTAAATAGTTAAAGTGATGAATTTTAATCCAAGTATTACTTTCATTATTTTCATATATTTGATTATTGAGAATTTGAAATGAACTATTACTTTCTACTTCTTGATAAATATTTTTTTCAAACTGTTTATTTCCTGCCTCATCAAGAACCGTAATTTTTGTTCCATCAGGTATTTTTTCTAAAATCGTTAATTGATTATTACTTACTGCACATGTAATAAATTCTTCTTTTTTAAAACTACTCTTTTCGCTAAAACCATCTTTTATATCTAATAATCCGGTTTTATATACATCTTTTTCTTCTTTAAATAACATAATTTGATCATTAATTATATATATACATCTAATATTAAAAGGCGAATCTTCTTTAAAACTTTGTTTTTTTATTACTTCCCCATTTTCTTTTATTTGAATCATTTCTAAAGTTTCATCATCACTTTGATAAATTAAGTATTTTTTATCGTTATTATTAATAAAAACAGTATGTTCATTTTGAATATTTTTAACCCCTAAAGTGCAGTTAGTGGGCGTAATACTAACTTTATCAAGACTCATTATAAAGGTATTATTTTCTTTTTTGTTATTTTCAAAAATCTTATCCACTGAACTAGTTTTACCAATTAAAATATAACAATCCTCACTACTAATTATTTTATATGCTTCATCATCTAAACTACCTCCAAGCTTCTCATTATGGATTAATAAACCATTATAATCATAACAACAAAAAATAATATCATAGTTAGCATATAAGCTATTCCACATCTTACCTGTAATAATAAATCGATCACTTTCAATAATTACATCGTTAATATCAATTTCAACATTATAATATAACTGAACTTCTTTAATAATCTCTTTATTATTTAAAACATACATATATACATGACTTTTATTCTTATTAGCATCAGTTAGATATTTAACAATCAAAAGTTGATGATTTTCATCAATAAATCTCACCTGTTCTAAAATAATCGGATAATCATTAAAGTTTTTAATAATCTTACTTTCTAAATTAAAATAATCTTTCGTATTCTTATCAATTACAATTACTTTTCTTGTTATTAATTCCTTACTATTTAGTGATTGATAGACAATTTCGTATTCTCCTACTTTATTGGAATTAACCGTATTACTAATAATCACATAACCACTTTTTTCAAATAAATCTTCGTCAACATCTCCTTCCATAATTATTAATGGTTTATCACCCATTTCTTTTTCTGCTTTTACTGGCAACATAAAATAACTTGTAAAAATTAGTAATGTTACCGCCATTAAAATTAAAATTTTGTATTTCATTTCTTTCACCCCTTCATAATATATAATACGAAAAAACTATTCTTTTTACTTTTTCGAATAATTTGTAAAATAAAAAGACTTTTAAGAAGATTCTTTCTTAAAAGTCTTATTTTTTGATAAAATTATGGTTATTATTTACTTAAACGAACAACGTCTCTTGCGATAACAAGTTCTTCGTTTGTTGGAATAATATAAACTTTGATTTTAGATGTAGGTTTAGCGATATTTACGATCTTACCACGGATACTTCCATCCCAGTTTAATTCGTTATCAATTTCAACACCTAATGCAGCAAGTCTATCACAGATGTGTTCACGTAAGTATGCACTATTTTCACCAATACCAGCAGTGAAGACAATCGCATCACATCCACCCATTAATACATAGTAGCTTCCAATGTAATCACAAATTCTCTTGAATTGAACTTCAAATGCTAAACGGCATCTTTCAGCTAAAGCTTTTTGTTCAGCTGTTGCATCAGCCTTTTCACCAGCGATAATTGCATTTTCTAAATCACGAGAGTCATGTGATAATCCAGACATTCCTAAATATCCAGATTTTTTATTTAAGATGTTAATGATTTCATCTAATTTTAAACCTTTTTGTTCAGCAATATAGCTTAATACAGTTGGATCCATATGTCCACTTCTTGTTCCCATTGGGAATCCATCAAGTGGTGTAAGTCCCATTGTTGTATCTAAACATTTACCATCTTTAACCGCAGTAATAGATGCTCCATTACCGATATGGCAAGTAATAACTTTAGATCCTTCCGCAGGTGTTCCTGTTGTATCTAAATAAACTTGAGATACGTATGCATGGCTTGTTCCATGAGCTCCATATTTTCTAACTTTATTTTCTGTATACCATTCATATGGTGTTCCATATAAATAGTTTTCAATTGGCATTGTTTGATGGAATGCTGTATCAAATACTACAACATTTAATACTCCAGGTAATGCTTGTTCGAAAGCTTCAATCCCTACGATATGAGCTGGGTTATGTAATGGTGCAAGCGGAATTAATTCTTTAATTTTTGCTTTAACATCTTCTGTAACAACAGCTGAATCACTGAAGTATGGACCACCTTGAACGACACGGTGACCAACACCTGAAATTTCGTCTAAACTTTCAACAATTTTTAATTCTTTTAAACCATCTAATACTAATTGTACTCCTACAGCATGGTCTTTAACTGGTAATTCACGATCTAATACTACTTTTCCATTTACTTTGAAGAAATAGTGAGACATTAAACCTTCTCCAATTCTTTCAACTAATCCACTACAGATTAATTGTTCTTCAGGCATTTCTAATAATTGGAATTTAATAGATGAACTACCTGCATTAACTGCCATTATTTTACTCATAAAATCCTCCTAAATATTTTTCTATTTTATATCATATGAATTATACCACATTTTGTAAAAAATAACCACCCTTTTATTCATATTTTTATTCTGCTAATTGTTTTTTTACACCATTTAAAACTTCCATAAATTTTTCTTTATCTGTTAGGTTAGGTAAAGTAACAATATTAGTTGATCCTTTCTTTTCTTTATCAAGAATCAAAATAGCTTTTGGTGAAGTTTGAAAGAAACTTTGTGGTAACACAATTAAAGATTTTATTAGCACTTGCTCATTTAAAATCTTTTTAAATTCTAGTGAACCTGGATGTTCAAAGAAATCAAAATCTATTAAATATAGATATTTTGTTTTATCGTGACCACTATTTAAATGTTTTTCAATCGCTAAATATGGGAAGTATGTAACCCCTTTTTGTTTTAAAACTGAATCATATAGTGGGTCTTCATATTCATAACTTGCTAAATCAGCAATTACTAAATCCGCTCCTGGCACAATTAAACTAAGAGCATCTTGATTGTAAATAGTAATATCTAAATCCATAAAATTATTAATGGTATTGGCGTAATTAGCAAGCACATTACTTGATTCAATTCCAATAAATTTTAAATCTTCATCCACATGATTATTAATATTTAAAACTAAGTTTCCTACTCCATAATTGATATCTAAAACTTGATATTTTCCTTTAATTGGACGTGAAAACTTACGTTTAATATCTTTTGGTTTTTCTAATCTTTTTAATAAAGTATCAACAAGGGATGCACATATGATGCTCACCGCATCAGGGGTAATGATATCAAGCGAGAAATTCGCATGTTTAAACCCTTTTATACTTAATAATAAAAAGACTTTACGTAATTCTTCAATATTCAAGTTTGTTTTATCTAATTCGCTAAATACTTCATTTAATTTTTCAAGCGTATCATCTTCTAAAGGTAAAGCCTCTTCATCCATATATGATTCTAATACTTTACTTAAACAATCTAAATACGTTGCTTCTTTTTCATCAAAATAAAGCATACTTGCATAATCTAATAAATCCGTTAAATGATTAATTTTTTGATCATCAATTTTATTACTCATTATCGTTCACCTTTTATTTTTTTACATATTGATATAGCGGCTAAACTGGCACTTGACCACGCCCATTGAAGATTAAATCCTCCACATTCGCCATCAATATCTAATAGTTCACCCGTTACATATACGTTAGGTAATTTATATAATTCTAACGTTTTTTGATTAACTTCTTCTAAGCTTACTCCACCAATCGTTACTTGTGATTTATCAAAACCATAAGTTGAATCAATATCTAAATTAAAATTTTTAATTTTTTCTCCAATCATATATAGTTCATCACTTGTTAACTCATTAAGGGTTTTATTAATCTCTATTTTTAAATCTTTTAAAATTTTTAGTCCAATCATTTTATTAATTAAACCGGTAAATAAACTTTCTGATTTTTCTAAACCATATAGTTTAATCTTATTATCAAAATATTTCTTTATATCATTTATTTCTAAATTAGGTAAAAGATCTAAACTTAGTTTATATTTTGATGGATTTTTAAATGTTCTTCCAATAAAGCTTGACGCCTGCATTGAAACAATCCCACTAATTCCTTCAGTTTTAAATTGAACTTCTCCAAGTTCGCTAAAGCATTCCTTATCATTTACTTTATCAATAACTTTTACTAAAGCTTTAACTCTAATTCCATCTAAACTTTTTAAGTTGTCAGTTGTTTTTAACCCAACTAGTCCTGGCACAATATTAGTAATTTGGATTTGATGTTTTCTTAATAAATCATATCCACTTCCATTAGAACCAAGTACTTTAGATGAAGTACCACCAGTTGATGTAACTACATAATCCGCATCTAATTGTTCACCACTTGTAGCTTGGATTAAATATCGATTTTTATTTTTAATAATATTTTTCACTTCAAACAAAGTTTTTACATCAATTTCTAAGTTTTTAAGAGCCATACGTAATACATCTAAAACAGCACTGGCACTTTCAGTTACCGGATATACCCTACCTTCAGTTAAAACTTTACTGATCAGTCCTAACTCTTCAAAAAAACTAATTGTTTCTTGATATCCAAAAACTTCTAAAGCATTTTTCACAAAATCAGGGTTATTATATTTATTTTTATCTACGGCTTCATTCGTAAAATTACAACGGCCATTCCCGCTAGCTAAAATCTTTTTTCCTATTTTATCTAAACGTTCTAATAATGTAACTTTTACCTGTTCTTTAAGCATCTTTTTAATCATAATTGCGGTAAAAATACCTGATGCTCCACCACCAATAATAACTATTTTATTCATAAAAATCACCATTTATTATTATATCATATTTTTGATAAAATTGTTAGATAAAGAAAAAACTAGTTTTTTGAACTAGTTTTGTCAATCAATTTATTTATAGTATTACTAATACTATCAATGGCTTTTTCAATAATATGAGATGATTCTTCCATATGTAAAAGTTTAACTTCATTGTTAACACATGAAACAATCGCTAAAGGAGTAAGAGAAAGGGTCGATGCTGAAGCTCCAGAAAAAGACATATTGTTATCAATAGTTTTCTTACCCTGATCCATCCCCCCACTAACTAATCCACATTTAACTTTAACAATTGGAAATAAAACTCCTCCACTAACTTGAATGGGATCTCCCACAATCATTCCGGCTTTAACCATTTCTTTTAAGTTATCCATAGAAACATTTAATAGATTACTGATTTGATGTTCACTCATCATGATTCCCCCTTAATTAATAGTTTAAAATTTTGATAGTTTGTTAAAATTATTATAGCCAGTTTTAATAAACTAATACTAAAAATAAGTTCCATTTTTAGCGATTTTTCGTTAATTATTACTTGGTAATTTTCTTTTTTAATTTTTCCTACTAGTTTCGAAAGTTCATTTTTTATTAGTATTAAGCCCATATAACTACTAAATATTAGATATGGACTATCAAAAAGATTATTACCCACTATAAACGATATACATCCTGTTGATTGATTTAAAAACTTAATTAAAAAAGGATTAGTTATTTTTTTTAAAACTTCTAATACTTCTTTTATTCCTGTATTTTGGTTATTGTTTTGTTTATTTAGTTTAATTTTATAGATATTGCCTATTACTAACATAATTTTAAATTCTTGATCATATTCAATTATCAACTTAATTTTTATAATTATCAAAATAATAAATAGTAATAATATGCCTAACATTAGATATCTCATAATATTATTTTTACCAATTATTTCTTTTTTATAACCCTTTTATGTTAAAATATATCTAGAGGATAAAATTATGCGTAATGAAAAAACAATTAAATTAATTAGATTATATCAAAAACATAAACGTATATCAGGTAGATGTCATTTTATACCAAGTTGTTCTAATTATGCGATTGAAGCATATCAAAAGTTTAACTGGTTTTATGCATCTATCTTAACTGGTTTTCGAATTTTACGTTGTACACCTTTCACTAAACGACGAGTAGATTTAGTACCCTTAACTAAAGATGAGAAAAAACAAATGAGGGAATTTAATTTATTAAAACAAAATAATGATCCAATCTATCTTGATCTATTATTAAAACATAAACATCTTAAAAATGATGATTTATTAATTCTAACTATTCAATATCTTTATGGTTATAACTTTAACTTTACGAGTGAGTTGGAATTTGATAGAATCGAAAATCTTGGTTTAAATTTTGTTAAAACTAAAGAATTTATAAATCAAGAAAAAACATTAGTTAATATTCCTGATACTTATATCTTACTTTTAGAAAAACTAAATGACTTAAAAATAATAGAATATACTTCGAAAAAAATTAATTTTGCTAATTTAATTCCAAGTTCTAATTATCCGATTAACTATTATTTACATAAGACATCCAAGATTCCTTTATCTATGTGGAAAAAAGAAATCGAAAGATATTTTAACAACCAATCAATTATTGGTTTTGAAAATATTGATCATCAAGCTTTAAAATATTTTACAGAAGTATGGGATGCGGAAGTAATAAGTAGTGAAAATCTAACTCATAAATATTTAGAAAATACACCTAGTAAAATTATTATTGTTACCGGTGATAATTTAGTTGATCCCAAGATTTTATTTCATTTAAACTGTATTGTGCGTTTTTTTGATGAAAACGAAGAGTTTTCAATCAATAATTATAATTTATATATCCCAAAAGAAAGAGGCGAATAATTCGCCTCTTTTAAAACTATTTAACTCTCATTGTTCCGTAATTACCATCTTCACGTAAATAAATTAACGTTACTTTATGATCTTCTTCGTTTATAAACATATAGAAGTCATGTTCTAATAATTCAAGTTGTAACATTGCTTCATCAACACTCATTACTTGTAAGTCAACTTCTTTTTGACGTACTACTTGACCATTTTCTTCATCTGCTTCACGTTTTTCAAACTGTTCACTAAAGTAAGTAGATACACCATCTCTTGAACGAATAATTGAATTAATTTTCTTACGATGTTTTAATAATTGTTGTTCTAATTTTGTTACACAACTATCTACTGACGAAAACATGTCTTCAGTAGAAGCTTCAGCTCTTAAGATTAAATGTTTAGTTGGAATGGTGATTTCTACCACCTTATCATCGCCATATTCTTTACATACTACATTAACAGATAAACCATCCGTATTACTAAATAGTTTTACAAAGGTTTCAATTTTTTCTTCAATGTACTTTCTAAGACCTGGCTTTACTTCAAATTTGTTCTTACCATGGATGTTCATTTTCATAAATTGTCCTCCTTAAAATTTAATCTATCATCAAAAATACTCATATATCTTTGACACTTATATTATACCATAAAAACGTTTTCAATAGTCAAATATTACAATAATTTTTTACCTAAAAAAAAGATTAATTAATTATAACAATTATTTTTAGACAATTGTCATCAACAATTTCCAAAAAACTTCCAAGTCTTTCATACATTTCGTCAAATGATGAAAACCAAAACAATAAATAGTCGGTATATATCATAAGTTTAAATAAACTAGCTATTCGCTTGCTGAAAAAGATTTCTTCATCATAGTCAATTGATTGATATAAATATATTTTGGTATAACCAATTAGGTATTCTTCAAGTACTGGTTTGGTTTCTTTTAAATCAAATAAGTTCTTATATGTTCTCATACTTTATTTTAACATATATTAAAAAGAAAAAAAGGCTAAAAAATAAAAGTCAGCCTTTTTCAATTTATTTCGAAATTTTATTTATAAACTACCCGCTTTCATCTCTTTAATTGATTTCGCTAAATCCTTTTCCATTTTTGTGAAATCAATTAATTTACGACGGTTTTCCCTTTTTTCTTGTAAACGAATTTCTTCAAACTCTTTTTTAGCAAGCTCTAAAGTGTCTCCACTACTTGCCTCTTGAGCGATAACTGTAATAATATTGTGACTAAGTTCAAGAATCGCTCCCGATAAATAGAAATAGTATTCTTCTTCTTTTACAACTTTTTTTAAAAATCCCTCTTTTACTGGTACAATGGTTGGAACATGATTTTCCAAAATCCCCATTTGTCCAGCATTACCATCAACAACTACATAGTCAACATCACCAGAAAAACTTGTTCCTTTGGGAGTTACAATTGTTAGTTTTAACATTTTTTATTTCCCCATTAATTTCGCAGCTTTTTCTTTTACTGAATCAATTGTTCCCGCAAATCTAAAAGCTTCTTCAGGATAATCATCATATAAACCTTCTAAGATTTCTTTGAATCCTCGAACAGTTTCATGTACTGGAACATACACTCCAGATTCTCCTGTGAATTGTTCTGCTGAGTATGTATTTTGAGATAAGAATAAACGTATCTTTCTAGCTCTAGCAACTAATAATTTATCTTCTTCTCCAAGTTCATCCATACCTAAGATAGCAATTATATCTAAAAGTTCATTGTAGCGTTGAATTGTTTTTTGAACATTTCTAGCAACTTCATAGTGTTCTTTCCCTACAATTTTCGGATCAAGAGCTCTAGATGTTGATGAAAGAGGATCAACTGCTGGATAAATACCTTCCTCACTAATTTTTCTTGAAAGGTTTGTTGTTGCGTCTAGGTGATTAAATGTTGTAGCTGGTGCGGGGTCAGTATAGTCATCAGCTGGAACATATACAGCTTGAATTGATGTAATTGATCCATCTTTAGTTGAAGTAATACGTTCTTGGAGAAGTCCCATTTCTGTAGCAAGTGTTGGTTGGTACCCTACTGCCGATGGTGTACGACCAAGTAAAGCACTTACCTCACTTCCAGCTTGTGTGAAACGGAAAATATTATCAATAAATAATAAAACATCTTGATGTTCCTCATCACGAAAATATTCTGCCATTGTTAAGCCAGTTAAAGCAACACGCATTCTAGCCCCTGGCGGTTCATTCATTTGACCAAAAACCATAGCTGTTTTATCAATTACCCCCGTTTCAGTCATTTCAAAATATAAATCATTACCTTCTCTTGTTCTTTCTCCAACTCCTGCAAAAACACTAATACCTCCATGTTCTTGAGCAACATTGTGAATTAATTCTTGAATTAAAACGGTTTTACCTACTCCAGCTCCCCCAAATAATCCAATTTTTCCCCCCTTAATGTATGGCGCAAGCAAGTCAATAACTTTAATGCCTGTTTCTAAAATTTCAGTTTTTCCACTTAAATCAGTTAAGCCAGGAGCATCACGATGGATAGGAAGTCTTTTAACATCTTTATTTATATCATCTTTCCCATCAATTGGTTCTCCTAAAACGTTAAAGATTCTTCCAAGCGTTTCTTTTCCAACTGGAACTTTGATTGGCGATGCTGTATCAATTACTTCCATTCCTCTAACTAAACCTTCTGTTGCGTCCATCGCGATAGTGCGTACTGTAGAATCACCAATGTGACTTGCCACTTCTAAGGTTAATTTAATTTCTACTCCATTATTTTGAGTAGCGGGAATATTAATCTTTAAAGCATTATTGATTGTTGGTAACTCCCCTTGAGGAAACTTAACATCAACAACTGGTCCTAATACTTGTACAATATGTCCTTTGTTCATAAAATATCACCTAACTTTCGTTAATAACACTAGCTCCTCCAACAATATCGGTCAATTCATTAGTAATTGACTCTTGACGTGCCCTATTATAAAGTAACTCTAAAGTTTCAATTACTTCACTTGCATTGTCAGTTGCACTTTGCATAGCATTCATTCTAGCTGCATGCTCACTAGCTTTGGAATCAAGAATCATTCCATAAATTGAATTTTCTATATATATTGGAAAAATAGTGTCTAATATTTCTTTTCTTCCCCCATCAAATTCATAACTAATATTACCAGAATATTCTTCATTTACTTGAATAGGTAATAAATTCTCTATCATTACTTCTTGAATAAGGGTATTAATATGATGATTGTAAATAATTTTTACACAATCAATTTTGTATGATAAATAATCTAAAACAATTTTGTGAACTACTTCACTAATTTCCGAAAACTCGACATTATCCTTTAATGATACTGGTAAAGATATATTAGTTGGATATTTGCGTTTTTTCACATATGTATAAGCTTTTAATCCTAAAGGCATCACCATATAATTTTTATGCTTATTATTTAAAATTTCTTGATCTAAAGTTTTTAGGATGCTTGAATTAAATGCTCCTGCAAGTCCTCTATCAGAGGTTACTACTACATATAAAATTGTTTTAATTTCACGTTTTTTTAAAATCGGATGTTCAAGGGTTTCACTAGCTTTAACAAGATTACCAACAATACTTTTTACTTTATCAGTAAATGGTAAGTATTCTTTAATACTCTTTTCAGCTCCTTTTAATTTAGATGCGGAAACCATATTCATGGCTTTCGTTATTTGTGATGTCTTTTTAGTTGCAGAAATTCTACTTTTGATGGATCTAATCGATTGAGCCATGACTTATTCCTCCTTTTTTAAAAATTTTTAGCAAATTCAATTAAGAATTCATCAAGAATATTGGTATCTGGCAAAGTCTTTTCAGTTTTTAAATGTTTAACAATTTCTAAACCGAGACTATTAACTTTTAACTCTTGATACAATTTGGCCTCATATTCAGCTAATTTATTAATTTCAATATTATCTAAATATCCGTGGGTTAAAGCATATACTAACATCGTTAGTTCATATGGCGCTACACTCTTATGTAAGTCTTGTTTTAATATTTCAACTGTGCGCTTACCACGTTCAAGCTTAGCTTTTGTTGATGCATCAAGATCAGAACCAAATTGCGTAAATGCTTCAAGTTCACGATATGAAGCAAGATCAAGTCTTAGGGTTCCTGAAACTTTTTTAACAGCTTTTACTTGGGCATTTCCCCCAACCCTAGATACAGAAAGTCCGGCACTAACTGCTGGTCGAATACCAGAATAAAATAAATCAGATTGTAAGAAAATTTGACCATCAGTAATACTAATTACGTTAGTAGGAATATAAGCTGAAATATCTCCCGCTTGTGTTTCAATAATTGGTAAAGCGGTAATTGACCCAGCTCCTAATTCATTAGAAAGTTTCGCAGCTCTTTCTAGTAAACGTGAATGTAAATAGAAGACATCCCCAGGGAACGCTTCTCGTCCAGGCGGACGTTTTAATAATAATGATAACTCACGATATGATGTCGCATGTTTTGTTAAATCATCATAAATAATTAACACATCACGTCCAGCATACATAAACTCTTCTGCAATTGTAACTCCCGCATATGGAGCTATATATAAAAGTGGAGCAGGACTTGAAGCAGTTGCGGCAACAACAATTGAATATTTTAAAGCATCATTTTCTTTTAATGTTTCAATAACATTTGCGATAGTAGATTCTTTTTGTCCAATTGCCACATAAATACAAATTACATTTTCATCTTTTTGATTAAGTATTGTGTCTACAGCAATCGAAGTTTTGCCAATGCCACGGTCTCCAATAATCAACTCACGTTGTCCACGACCAATTGGCACTAAAGCATCTATTACTTTAATCCCAGTTTGAAGAGGAACCTTAACTGACTGACGAGCCATGACACCAGATGCTTTTTTTTCTACTGGACGATAAGTCGAAGTTTTTATTACCCCTTTACCATCAATTGGATTACCTAAAGCATCAACAACTCGTCCAAGCATAGCCTCACCAACAGGTACTTCTAAAATTCTTCCTGTTGCTTTAACCGTATCTCCTTCTTTCACAAGATGAGATCCGCCAAATAGAATTGCTCCTACATAATCTTTTTCAAGATTTAAAACCATTCCAAATAAACCATTAGGAAACTCCAATAATTCTCCATTCATAGCTTGATCTAAACCATATACTAAAGCTATACCATCTCCAACACGAATAACTGTTCCCACATTAGTTGTTTTAATGGTTTCATTATATCCTTTTATTTGCTCCTTAATTAGAGCACTTATTTCTTCAATTTTTAAGGATTTCATATTATCTATCCTTTCAATATATCTTTAATTTTTTGTAATTTATTTAAAGAGGTTGCATCAATAACTTCATTATCTACAACTACTTTAATTCCTCCAACTAATTTTTCATCAAGATATTCTCTAAGAATTATTTTCTTATTATACTTTTTAATTAAAGCAATCTTTAACTCTTGTTTTTGTTTATCAGTAAGAGGGTATTTAGCATAAACATTTACTTCTTTAAAATTATTATGTTCATCAAGTAAAGATTTATAAGTTTCTAAAATATCACCTAAATCTTTTATTCTTTGATGATCAATAATAACATAAAGAAAGTTAATAATAGTTTTACTAACCTTGTCTTTAAATACTTTTTCAATTATTTCTTTCTTCTGGTCAGGTGTGATTCTCGGATGTTCAAAAACCTTTAAAACTTCAACATCATTATTAATTACTTGATTAACAATTTTTAATGTTTCATAAAATTCTTGTTTTTCTTCACCATTTGCCAATTCAAATAAAGCTTTAGCGTATTGCATACTTACTTCTGTTTTCATCTATTTACCTACTTCTTTTAAGAAATCATTAACAAGATCTTCATTTTTACTTTGATCAATTTCTTTTTCAGTAATTTTTTCAGCTAAAGCATACGCAACTGTAATAATTTCATCACGAAGACTTTCTTCCATTTTTTCTCGGTCATTTTTAATTTGTTCAACTGAAGCTTTTTGTTTAACTTCAATTTCTTGTAATGCACGTTTCATAATTGTATCAGCTTCCGTTTTACTATTTGTTTTAGCTTTTTCAACAATTAAATCCGCTTCTTTCTTAGCCGATGAAATAATAAAAGATGCTTCTTCTCTAGCCTCTTCTAACTCACGAAGAGCCTCATCTTTAGAATCGATATCTTTTTGAATATTTTCACGACGTTTGTCAATCATTTCTGTTACTTTATTCCAAAAGAAGAATCTAACAAATAAAAATAAGACTAGAGTTGCACAAATTTGAACAATAAATGTAATGGCTGTTACATCGATACCCGCACCATCTCTCAGTAAATCAATACCTAACTCAATAGCATTTTTTACTGAATCGGCGATACTTAAAATCATTATTTACATCTCTTTCTTAGAATACAAAAATTAAGAAAATTGCTGTTAAGAAACCATAAATACCAGTAGTTTCCGCAACAGCTTGTCCAACGATCATTGTTGAACGAATTGCTCCTACAGCCTCAGGTTGACGACCAACTGCTTCTACTGCTTTACCAGCAGCTCCCCCTTGACCAATACCTGTTCCAAAACCTGTGAATACCGCAAGACCAGCTCCAATGGCTGCTCCCATTTTCCATAATCCATAACCAACTGAAACTGTTTCAGGATTTTCTGCTAAAAATCTAAAAATTTGTGTTAAAATGTTCATAAATTCCTCCTATTATTTTTCACTCATTATCTGGTATTTTACCAGAAATAAAAACAATTGTTAATAATGCAAATACATACGTTTGAATAGCTCCAAAAAAGACATCAAATATCGCATGAAATGCTGGTGTTACAAATGGGGCAATAACTCCTCCTAGTGGAAAACTTCCCACTGTAATTGAGGTTAAAGCTCCATATATCATATTCATAATTACAACTCCACTTAAAATATTACCGAACAAACGCATTCCTAGAGAAAATGGCGTTACAATTTCACTGATAATATTTAGTGGTAACATAATTGGTGAAGGATCTAAAAATCCCTTTAACCAATTTTTAAATCCCCCTTCTATAATTCCCGCAATATGGATAACAAATGCTGCAATAAATCCAAGCGCCACCGTAATCGCAACATTAGCTGTTGGCGGATGTAATCCAAATAATCCCGCAATATTAGATATAAAAATAAAAATCACAAAGGTTAAAATCATTGGGGCATATTTTCTTGACTTATCTCCTAAAATATCATAACACAATTTGTTAACCCATGAAACTAACCACTCAACTAAAAGTAATATCCCTTTAGGAGCTTTACTAGGATCTTGTTTTTTAGCTTTATATCCAACTATTAAACAAAAAATTATTAAAAGAATTGTAATTATTAATGATGACTTTATACTTGGAGATAAATTTTTATATGTTTCAATTATTCCAAGAAAATTCAAAATTATCACCTTCTATTCTTTCTTTTTAAAACCATATCCAAAAATTACCACTATTTTAATAATTAATAACCCAACTAGTCCCACAAAGACATTAAAACAATCTAATAATAAATTTAATAATAATATTCCCGTTTGTAACAAATTATTAGTAAGATTATTAATTATCATACTTTTCTTTGGATTTTCTTTTTCTCTACTTAATATTTTATCGATATAATAATTGCTTTTTAAAAAAACAATAACATTAACTATATAACTTAGAATAAAACCAATTACATATGTAATTGGCCAATGAAAAATAATGCATAAAATAACTACTAAAATAGCTATTCCTAAAGCAACAAATAATGAATATCTAATAATATTTTTATCAAATTCATTAATTTTTTTCATTTTTTTCTACTTCTTTATTTTCTAATTTTTTACGAAGTTCTTCATGTTTAACTAATTTTTTGTGTTCTTTAATAATACCAACAAAAAAATTAATTAGGCCAATTATGAAAAATGTAACAATACAAAAAACCATATAGTTGTTACCATCTTCACTTTTTTTAGTTGTTAAATAACCTAGTAAAACTCCAATTAAAACAGTAACAATAAATTTCCAAACATTATTCATTATCACATTATATAGTTTAAAGTCTCTTGCTAATCTTTTTTTCTTTTCACTATTCATTTTCAATATCCATTACTTTTTGAACTCGTCTTTCGTGACGACCAGCAGTAAATTCTGTATTTAAGAATGTTTCAACTATTTCTAAAGCTAAATTAGTAGATGTATTTTTAGCACTTAAACATAATACATTAGCGTTATTATGTTCTCTTGTTAATACAGCATCTTCTTTAATTCCTACTAAAGCAGCACGAACTCCTTTAGTTTTATTTGCGGCCATAGACATTCCAATACCTGTATAACAAACTAAAATTCCATAGTCTACTTTTCCAGTTACATAATCGTTACATACTTTAACCGCGAAGTCTGGATAATCTACCGATTCAAGTCCATAAGTACCTTCATCAATAACTTCAATGTTTTTTTCTTGTAAAAATTCGATAATTTCATTTTTTAATTTATAACCAGCATGATCTGATCCAATAGCAATTTTCATGTTATTCACCTCGTATATAGTAAATTATATCATATTTTTCTTTTTATAAATATTAATATATAAATTTATTTTAATAAATAATCCAAAATTATTTTCCTAAATTTTTTTTAATAATACCGGTATTAAATTATAATCTAATTCACTTATTGAAAAGATCTTTTTTCCCAAATCTTTAATAGAGGCACCTACATGATATAACTTTTGTTTATCAATGATAATGTATCTATCATGTACTTTATCAGTATATTCTACTTTTAATAAACCATATTGTTTATTAAAGGCTTCTATATCACTTCCTAGTATTCTTGATGTTTTAATACTTGTATAAATAATCACTTTAACCGTCTTTTTCTTTACTACTAATCTATCAAGTATTGTTCGCTCAATAATAGAAACTAGTTTCTATTATTATCAATAATTATTATTTCTTCATTTGCTTTTTCAAAGAAATCTTGAATAAGACTATAGGCATCATAAAAAGATCCATTATAAAATATCTTGTCTACTTTATATTCTTTATCATAAACTATTTTTGTAATACCTTTTATAAGTTTAGTGTTTTCTTCTGTTTGATTATTAATATTTATTAGATTCGTTTCAATATTATTTACCCTATTTTCTAATTCTTGATAGTTTTCGTTTGTTA
>JAFTPH010000023.1 GCA_017463365.1 Bacilli bacterium | reverse complement strand
ATTCCACCAATCCATTACATCCGCATATCCAGCACTTGGATGTTCAAATGCCCAATATGATTGAGGAAGTAAGTAATCAATCCATCCTTCTTTAGCCCATTTGTATGTATCTGAATATAAGTAATCACCATAATGAGCAAATCCAGCAGTGTTTGATCCACTTTCTACTGATCCATTACCATTACGATAAATCCCTGATGGTGAAATACCAATTTGCACTGCTTTATCAAATTCTTCGTTATAAGCAATCATTTCATCATGTAATTGTTCAATAAATAAATTTACTTGTTCTCTTCGCCAATCAGCTAAAGATAATTTCTTTGGATTGTATTTCGCAAATGTATCATCATCAACTGAACCACTAATATAGAAATAATCATCAAAGTGAATGGCATCGACATCATATTTTCTTACAACTTCCATACATGTTTCAACAATAAAGTCACGAACCTTTGGAAGACCAGGATTTAAAATAACTCCTGCTTTCCCAGCAATTAAGTTTCCAGCAAATCTTGCGGGATTAGAGCTTGGAACTTTTTCACCTAAATATTGTCCTTCTGCCATCGCTTCTTCAATGTCATTTGTTTTTGTGGTAATACGATATGGATTCATCCAAGCATGGAACTCAATACCAGCTTTATGACATTCATCGATTAAGTATTCAAGCGGATCAAATTCATCAAAATCAACTTCTGTCCACCATGAAGCAATTGGATTTAAATCGGAATCATACAAAGCATTATTATGAGTTCTAATATGGAAAATCATGGTATTTAAATTATATGCTTTAAATACTTCAATTAATCCTGCCACATCAGAAATCCATGTTTCTTTATCGACATAACTTCCAATGTCTCCAGCGAATCTTGAAACCCAAGCACCTCTAAATTCGGTACCATTAAGCTCATAAACATCTGGTATTTGAACTACTTCATCACTCCCACGGTAAGTTACCACTCCACCGTCAGTTGATGCTAAATCGACTAAACTATAAGCACTTGTTTTAAACCCTAAACTAAATAGTAAGGTAAAAACTAGTGTTGTCAAAATTGTTATTTTTTTCATAACTTCTCCTCATCTTGTATTTATTTATCTTAAGTTTTCCCTTTTTAAAACTAATACTCCCATAGTAGCCATTACGATTAATCCCACTACTACCATTCCAAAATCTTTTTTACAACTATTTCCCGGTTCAACGATTGCTTCTGCGGTATAGATTGCTGTTACTTCTAAATCTTCTGTTACATTACTAAAATCTGTACTCCATTTTTCAAAAATATAACCTTCAACACTTGGAGCACTAGGTGCAGTCGCAGAAGAACCTTCAGTTACTTTTTCTTCTTTTAAGATATTTCCATCTTTATCTTTAAATACTACTGTATATTCTTTCACTGGAGCTTTTTCATATACTTTAAAATACTCAGTGATTATTTCCGATGTCTTATCACCATCAGTAACGACAATTTTAAATCTTGAATTATCTTCTTCAGATAAACCAAAGGCTTCCCAAGTTGTACTATATACTCCTGGTGATACCATAGTCATTTCAACCGCATCTCTAAATGTTTCTCCATCTAAAGCATGATACATTGTTACTGTTAAATTTGTTGTTGCATCATCAGTTGCTGAAACCTTAATTTCAACTGATTCTCCCATTAAGAAATATTCTGGCATTTCAAAACTTAAACTAACCGTTGGAGCTTGGTTAACAGTTGCATCAAGAGTTGATATAGTAGCATCTGTTGTAACAACTTCATTATTTAAATTTAATGTTTTTAATACAAACTCTTTTTCTGTTTTATCTACTGTTGCGTAACTATGAAGTCCATCTCCAGTTGTTTGAGAATAAACCCCAACTAAATGATTTTTATCATACACCCTTGCTTCACCTTTATCAAAAGCATACAATAAATATCCTTTCGCATCACTTACTTCAGTAATCGTAATATTATAATTATTAGTAAGTTCAACACAATTTAACTTACCACTTTCATTACCAGGGTTATCTACTGGTAAACTTACAGGGGTAATCGCATCATTTTTAAAGTATTGTCTTACAAAGATTAAAGAAGAATGACTCGCTCTAACAAATGACTGATATGAGAAGAATACATAACCAGATACATTTTCTTTAACTTCTGGATTACTTCTAACCCATTTCATTTGATCATATATTTCTGTTGCTTTAAATGTTCCATCAGGAATATGATATAAGGCTGTTCCAAGATATAATTTAACATTTGTTCTACTTACTACATCAGCCCACCATTTAACAAGGGTCGGATATGTTCCATCTAAACTAGAATATACTTGAGGTAGGATATAATCAATCCATTCTTCTTCTACCCAAAGTTTAGTGTCCGCATATAAATCATGATAACAAGAATAACTTCCACATGGAACATCTTGTCCACCTTCAAGTCCTCTACCATCAGTACAAAATTCTGGATTTGGGGCCCAAACAGGTGCCGGACTAATTCCAAACGAAACATTCTTATCATATTTTTTATTTACTTCTGTTACAACATCGCTAACTTGTTTAACCATACGGCTTACATTATCACGACGCCAATCTTCTAATTTTAAAGTTCCACCATTTTCAATATATTCAGCATACATTCTATCTTCTGAGAAAGTATCCCATTTACCAGATGGATAGAAATAGTCATCATAGTGGATTCCATCTACATCATACTTAACAGCAATTTCTTCAACTGTTTTTACAATATGCGTAATTACTGCCTCACTTGCCGGGTTAAGGCGTAACACATTATCATCACCTAAAATGATATTATCATAGAAAGCTTGTTCATCTTCAATATTTAATAACGGATTATTAACTGTTTGTTTAACACGATTTTTTAATGTTTTCGCATAATCCATTTTTACTTCATTAATTTCATCTTCGGTTGCAGTAAGAACATTAATATCTGTACTAGCAGTTCCAATACGATATGGATTTAACCAAGCATGAAATTCAATCCCACGAACATGACACTCTTTTACCATCCATTCAACCGGATCCCAACCTACTGGTTCACCATAACCAATTAAATATGAACTCCAAGCGTTATATTCTGATTCATAAAAAGCATCATTATTTGGACGAACTTGGAAGAATATCGCATTTAAATTATTAGCTTCAACTTGTTCTAAGATATCTAAAAAGTATGTTTTCCATTTTAAAATATCTTTTTCCGATGTTGTATTTTGTTTAATTCTAAAGTCTAAGTTACCAACTGTTGATACCCAAACTCCACGCATTTCTTCAATACCTTCTAATGAAACTTCTGTTTCAGCTTTAACATTAAACGTTAAACTTAAAACAAAACAACTCATTAATACTAATAAACAACTAAGTATTCTTTTCATAATTGTCTTATTCCTCCATTACTCTTTCTTTTAAACTTAAATAGTTTTTAAAACAAATTTTTTCAATATCAACTTCATCAAAATTACGAACTCGTAATTCATCAACAATCTTTAATGTATCCGCATGACTTTGTAAATCATCTAAATTACTATTATCAAAGTCATCTAAGAAATTCATCATATCAAGCCCTAACATAACTTTGTCGATTCCCATAATATTTACTAAATATTCAATTTGATCAACAAAACCTTTAATATTTTGTTTTTCTTTATCACGACTTACAAAGTTTCTTGCGGCAACAACCCCAATCATACCACCAGCATCGCGTAAAGCTACAAGTTGTTCATCTTTTAAATTTCTTGGATGATTAGATAAAGCATATGCATTTGAGTGAGAAGCAATTAAGATTTTTGGTTTTTGTTCTAAAACATCATAAAAGCTTTTTTCATTTAAATGAGAAACGTCAACAATCATATTATGTTCATTCATATATTGAACAAATTTCTTACCAAGTGGAGTTAAACCATATTCTGGGTTTCCCTTTACCCCTGTTGCTAAATGGTTGGCTTCATTCCATGTTAACATCGCATGGCGAACTCCCATTTTATATAAGCGGTCAAACATATCTAAATTAGGAACATTTCTTAACCCTTCAAGCCCTAAAATAACATCGAACTTGTCTTTATATGGTTCATATGCTGCTAAAGCGGTTTGATAGGCATCCATAATATCAAAATCTTTATCAGAATATACTACCCATATTCCTCCTTCAATATGACCTTTTTGTAAATCATCTAAATGATAATGTAAGAATGGATCTTTATCTCCATCTACTGTTCTTGTGTATAAATTGTGAAAAATATCACTATGTGAATCATATATTTTCATAAAGCACCTCATCATACATTATACCACAAATTTAACAAAAAAGAAAGTATCATACTACATAAAAATATCCAGATTATAGAAAAAATTATATATGGAACAAAATGATTTTTTATTCAAAAATCACTTAAGAGCTAAATCCCTTGTTTTATAAGAAGCAAATTATCAAGTTATACATGAATCATTTCGTTGTTAACTTGATTTTTTGTCTTATTGGTACTGTTTGACCTCTATACCT
>JAFTPH010000027.1 GCA_017463365.1 Bacilli bacterium | reverse complement strand
ATTTTTTATCAGGCAATAACATTATAACACGAAGGACTTTTTTATGTAATTCTATAAAAAAATAGGGCTGTCAAAAATTCTAGTCATAAATCCCCAGAATATTTGACAGCTTACATTTTCCCCAGAATTCTTTACATTACTCTAAAAAAGTGCCAAAGGCACTTTTTTGTTTTATTTGTTCGTTTTATCTTTTACATATTTCATGAAAAATGTTATAATAACAAAGAAGAAGGTGTAAAGAATGTTAAAGACTTTAAAAAGAAATTCTTTTGCGATAACATGTCAGCTTATAGTTGTAATTATTCAATTACTTGCTTATAGCGGTACAAGACTTATTAATGGTAATATGAATTCATATAATATAGCAATTGACATTATTGATAATAATATTCCGTTTATTAATTGGTTTATCATTATCTATATTGCTTGTTATCCATGGTGGTATGTTGGACCATTATTAGTATTAAGATATAATCGTAAACGTTACTATGAATATTTAACATCAGCGGCAATTGGTTATATTATTGCGGGAATCATATATATTGTGCTTCCAACAGAAATTCAAAGACCAATAATTGAAAATGATAGTTTCTTGAATATGGTTGTTAATTTTATATATAAAATGGATACTCCAGCTAATAACCTATTTCCAAGTTTACATTGTTTTATTAGTTGGAATTGTTATTTATGTATTAGAGGAGAAAAAGAAGTTCCGACATACTATAAAATTGGGTATTTAATTTTTGCTGTACTTGTATGTGCCTCAACAGTTTTAGTTAAACAACATTTCTTTATAGATATAATAGCCGGAGTTGTTTTAGCAGAATTAACGTATTATATTGCTAAAAAGATTAAGCTGCCAAATAAATTAATAAATATAGAAAAAAATAAAATTAAGGAGTTAGTATGATTATTAAACCATTTAATTTAGTTCATATCGGAGTATTACTATTTACTGTAATTTTTACAGTTAGTTTATCTCTTTTATTAAGAAAAAAAGATCAAGCATTTAAAGATAAATTTTTAATTGGGCTTGCAATTTTTGATATTATTTTCTTTATTGCATATAAAATATGGTTATCACAAGATGGTTATGATTTTGTAATTTGGAAAGAACTGCCTTTACAATTATGTAATATCAATATGTTTTTAATTCCAATTGGAGTATATAAGAAAAATAAATATCTATTAACTTTTTCATTTTATATTGCTCCACTAGGTGCTTTAATGGCTTTATTATTCCCAGAACTTGCTTTTATGAATAATAGTATTTTTATGTTTCGAAATATTGGTTTTTATGGAACACATATTATTATTATAGCAATGGGAGTTATGCTTGCAACTTTAGGATATGTAGAACCAAAAATTAAAAATATTTCAATATTATTAATATCAGCAGCAGTATTCTCCCTAGGAGCTTTTATTGTTAATAATTTGTTTAACTTAATTGTAGATGTTGAAACTAATTATTTCTTTGTTATGGATCCGAGTGGAATAAGTATTTTAGAATTGTTTTGGAGTTGGATACCTATAAAATTTTTGTATTTGCTTCCAGCAACTGTTATTTTAGCAATTTATACTTTGATTATTGATTTAATATATCGATTGATTTTATTTATTAATAAGAAAATAACAAAATAAAAAAGCGGTAATACCGCTTTTTTTAATACTAATCTGTGAAGTTATCGAAATAACCTTGAATTAAAATAATTGGTGTTCCTTTATCTCCTGAACCGCTTGTTAAGTCACATAAAGATCCAATTAAATCAGTAAGTTGTCTTGGAGTAGTTCCTTGAGAAGCCATATTTCCTACTAAATTAGTTTGTTTTGCTTTAATACTTTCAGAAATAGCTTGTTTTAATGCCTCACCACTTAAATCTTTAAAGTCATTATCTGCTAAATATTTAAGTTTTAATTCACTAGGTGTTCCAATTAATCCATCAGTGAAAGCTGGAGATACAACTGGGTCAGCAAGTTCCCAAATTTTACCTTGTGGGTCTTTGAAAGCTCCATCACCATAAACCATTACTTCCACGTGTTTACCAGTTTGTTCTAAGATACTTGCTTGAATACTTAAAACTAAATCTTTACATTCACGAGGGAATAGTTTAATTGAATCTTCAGTTGATTTATTAGAACCAAGTAAACCATATTTTTCGTTAAAACCACTATTATTTACAGGAGCAGTAAGAATATCATCAAGACCTAAAACAACTTTTGCACCTGCGTTATTTAAAATACGTTTAGTTCTTACTCTTGTGTGAATGTCACATGTGATAACAGTATCAGTATAGTTTAAAATAGTTTTTGCTTGGTTGGCGAACACTACTTCAACTTCCGCTCCACATTCTTTAATAATATTTGAATAATAATCTACATAATCGACACCAGTAAATTCATGAACATTATTTCCAAATAGTTCGCGATATTTTTCTAAAGAAAGAACATCAGAGTATGGGTTAACTCCAGCTTCATCAAGTTGATCGTAAGTAAGTAAAGCATTACCTACTTCATCACTAGGATAGCTTAACATTAAAACAACCTTTTTAACGGCTTTAGCAATCCCGCGTAAGCATATTGCAAAACGATTTCTTGATAAAATTGGGAAAATAACTCCGACAGTATCACTATTAACTTTATTTTTAACATCTAAAGCAATTGCTTCAACACTTGCATAGTTTCCTTGTGCACGTGCAACAATTGATTCTGTTAAAGCAATAACGTCACGATTACGTAAGCTAAACCCTTCAGATTTTGCAGCATCAATTACGCTATCAACAGTAATTTTTACTAGGTCATCTCCTTGTCTAATAATTGGACAACGAATCCCACGAGAAATAGTTCCTACTTTTCTTTCCATAAAGTTTACCTTCTTTTTTTAAAAATTTAATACGTAAATATTATACTCCTAATTAAGCTAAAAATCTTTCTATTTGGTAATTTTTTTTAAATTATAAAAAAATGGCAAATGTATGAAAAAAAATACTAAATATGATATAATTAAATAAATGAGGTGAACGTTTATGTGGATAAAAAATAGGCATAAATTTGTTTTTAAATTTTTGAAAGGGCCATTTGTATTATTTTTTAAATTAAAATATAATTTTAAGGCTGTAAAATATAAGCTAGAAAAGAAACCATACTTAATTCTATCTAATCACTTAACAACATTAGATCCTTTTATGGTAGCAGCTAGTTTTTCAAGACCTATTTATTATATGGCTAACGCAGATTTATTCTCAAATCGTTTTGGGAAAATAATTGAATTTTTAGTAAAACCAATACCTAAAAATAAAAATGTGAAAGAATTAGGACCAATCAAAGATTGCTTGCGTATTGTAAAAGAAGGTGGAACGATTGGGGTTTTCCCAGAAGGTAATCGTAGTTATAGTGGGGAACTTTGTTATATTAGTGATGCGATTGCTAAACTAGTTAAATTGCTAAAAATTGATGTTGTATTATATAATATTCATGGGGGATACGGAATTGATCCGAGATGGGGTTATAAAGCAAGACGTGGTAGAAGTTATGGATGCGTTAAACGTATTTTAACAAAAGAAGAAATTGCTACTTTATCAACCGAAGAATTATTTGCTATTATTAAAGAAGAGCTAACTGTTCCTCAAGTGCCTTCTACGATAAAATATAAAAACCGTAACAATGCTTTGGGATTAGAAAGAGTGCTATATCTTTGCCCAGTATGTGGAAAGGTTCAAACAATTGAAACTCACAAAAATAATATAAAATGTACAAGTTGTGGATTAGATGTTAAATATAATGAGTATTTAGAATTTGAATCAAACAATGAAGCATTCAAATTTAAATATGTAAAAGATTGGTATAACCATCAAGTTGATTATATTAAAAATTTTGATATATCTACTGAAGGGGTTATTTTTGAAGATAATATTACCCTTTATAGGGTTCCTAACGGTGTACGTCCAATAGCTATAATGAGTGGAAAAATTCAAATGGATAATCTTGGATTTTCCTTTGTTAATGAAGAACAAAAAATGAGATTTGAAATAAAAGATATTTCGGATATTACGGTTTTAGGTCGTCATAAACTTAATTTCTTTATGGATAAAGAAATATATCAAATTAAAGGGGACAAAACCTTAAATGTTCTTAAATATATGCATATGTATTATCATATAAAAAATACTAATACAGAAAGTGCAGATGAGTTTTTAGGTATGTAATTTGCCTAAATTACGTAAAATAATAATATATCTTCTATAGGAGGTTGTATGACAACAATTGTAAATGATTTAGAGACATTAGAAAAGAAATTAGAAGAAGTGCGTAAAGCACAAGTAAAGTTTGCGGAATACTCACAAGAAAAAGTAGATGCAATTTTTAAAGCTGCAGCTTTAGCTGCCAATAATAATCGTATATCTTTAGCTAAACTGGCAGTTGAAGAAACTGGTATGGGAGTAGTTGAAGATAAAGTGATTAAAAATCACTATGCGGCAGAATATATATATAATGCTTATAAAAATACAAAAACATGTGGAATAATTGAAGAAGATGAAGCTAGTGGTATTGTAAAAATTGCTGAACCAATTGGGGTAATTGGGGCAGTTATTCCTACTACTAATCCAACATCAACAGCAATTTTTAAAACTTTACTTGCTTTAAAAACAAGAAATGGGATTATTATAAGTCCTCATCCACGTGCTAAAAACGCAACAATTGCTGCGACAAAAATTGTATATGAAGCAGCAGTAAAAGCTGGAGCACCGGAACATATTATTGGATGGATTGATGTTCCAGGTTTAGATTTAACTAATTTCTTAATGAAAAAATCAGATATCATTTTAGCTACGGGTGGTCCAGGGATGGTAAAAGCTGCTTATTCTAGTGGTACTCCAGCTTTGGGAGTAGGTGCAGGAAATACACCGGCAATTATTGATTCTAGTGCCGATATTATTTTAGCTGTAAACTCAATCATTCATTCTAAAACTTTTGATAACGGGATGATTTGTGCCTCAGAACAATCAGTTATTGTTTTAGATGAAGTGTATGATGTTGTAAAAGAAGAATTTAGTAAAAGAGGTTGTTATATTTTAAATGATGAAGAAATAAATGCTCTTCGCAAAGTAATTTTAATTAACGGATCTCTTAATGCGAAAATCGTTGGGCAAAGTGCTAAAAGTATTGCCGCTTTAGCAAACATTGAAGTGCCAGCTAATACAAAGGTTTTAATTGGTGAAGTATCAAGTGTAGAAATTTCCGAAGAATTTGCCCATGAAAAATTATCACCTGTTTTAGCTCTATATAAAGCTAAATCATTGAAAGATGCTTTCAAAAAAGCAGAAAAGTTAATTGAAGATGGTGGGTTTGGTCATACATCATCAATTTATATAAATGAAAGAAATCACAAAAAAGAACTAAATGAATTTGCTGAAAGAATGAAAACTTGTCGTATTTTAGTAAATACTCCATCATCATTTGGTGGTATTGGTGATATCTATAATTTTAATCTTGCTCCATCACTTACTTTAGGATGTGGTTCTTGGGGTGGAAATAGTGTGTCAGAAAATGTTGGGGTAAAACACTTACTAAATATTAAGACAGTCGCAAAAAGGAGAGAAAATATGCTTTGGTTTAGAACTCCAGAAAAAGTATATGTTAAAGCAGGATGTTTAAATGTAGCTTTAGACGAATTACAAAGTGTTTTAAATAAAAAACGTGTGTTTATTGTTACAGATAAATTCTTGTATGAAAATGGATATACAAAAGAAATAACTAAAAAATTAGAAGAAATGAATATTGCTTATACAACATTCTTTGATGTTGAACCAGATCCAACCCTTGCTTGTGCAAAATCTGGAGCTAAACAAATGGAATTATTTAATCCAGACTGTATTATAGCTTTAGGTGGTGGTTCTGCAATGGATGCAGCCAAAATAATGTGGGTATTATTTGAGCATCCAGAAGTTGATTTTATGGATATGGCAATGCGTTTTATGGATATTCGTAAACGAATCTATGGTTTCCCTAAAATGGGAGAAAAAGCATACTTTATTGCTATACCAACTTCAGCTGGAACTGGTTCAGAAGTTACTCCTTTTGCGGTTATAACAGATGAAGAAACAAATGTTAAATATCCACTTGCTGATTATGAATTATTACCTAATATGGCAATTGTTGATACTAACTATCATATGACTGCACCACGTAGTTTAACAGCAGCCTCAGGAATTGATGCAGTAACGCATGCACTAGAAGCTTATGCTTCAATGATGGCAACTGATTATACTGATGGTCTTGCCTTACAAGCTTTAAAAATTATTTTCAAATATTTACCAATTGCTTATAATGATGGATCAAATGTTCAAGCAAGAGAAAAGATGGCTAATGCAGCAACAATGGCTGGTATGGCTTTTGCGAATGCCTTTTTAGGAGTATGCCATTCAATGGCTCATAAACTTGGGGCTTATCATCACTTACCACATGGAGTTGCGAATGCATTATTAATCAATGAAGTTATTAAATTTAATGCTCAAGATGTTCCAACAAAGATGGGAACTTTCCCACAATATACTCATCCTCATACTTCAGAACGTTATGCGGAAGTAGCAGAATACTTAGGATTAGAAGGAACTACAAAAGAAGAAAAAGTAGAATCTTTAATTAAGGCTATTGATAACTTAAAAGAACAAGTTGGTATTAAAAAGACAATTAAAGAGTATGTACCAAATGAAGAAGCTTTCTTGGAAACTCTTGATGAAATGGTTGAACATGCCTTTGATGACCAATGTACAGGAGCTAATCCACGTTATCCATTAATGAGTGAAATTAAAGAAATGTATTTAAAAGCATATTATGGTAAATAGGAGGCAAAATTATGAAATTTGAAAATGTAATTGCGGTTAGAAAAAATAAAACTATTTATCGTGATGGAGATAATTGTGTAAAATTATTTGATTTAGAGTTTTCTAAAAAAGATGTTTTAAATGAAGCTTTAAATCAAGCTCGAATTGAAGAAATTGGTTTACATATACCTAAAATTAAAGAAGTATTAACAATTGATGGAAAATGGGCGATTGTTTCTGAATATATTGAAGGTAAAACATTGGCTGAGTTGATGGAAGAAATTCCTGATAAATATGATGAATACATGAATTTATTCGTAGATATTCAATTAGAAGTCTTATCTAAAACATGCCCACTTCTAAATAAATTAAAAGACAAAATGCATAGTAAAATTGATCAAACAAATCTAAATGCAACTACAAAATACGATTTACATACAAGATTAGATGGAATGCCTAAAAAAATACATGTTTGTCATGGAGATTTTAATCCAACAAATATTATTATTACTAAAGACAATGTGCCATATATTTTAGACTGGTCTCATGTAACGCAAGGTAATGCAACTGCTGATGCGGCTAGAACATATCTATTATTCTATTTGAATAAAGGAGCGGAAGCGGCTGATGAATATTTAGATTTATTCTGTGAAAAAAGCGGTGTAGAAAAACGTAAGATTCAACGTTGGATGCCAATTGTTGCAGCATCACAATCAGTTAAAGGTAATGAAGAAGAACGTCAATTCTTATTGTCTTGGGTAGATGTTGTAGATTATTACTAGAATGGATTTGATATGAAAAAAATATTGTTGATTTTTAGTTTAATTTTTATATGTTTTCTTACTGGATGTAAGAAGCCTCACGAACATAGCGAAACATTTTGGAAATATGATAAATCTAATCACTGGAGTGAATGTTTTGAATGTGGAGAAAAAATAGCTATTGAGAAACATAATTTATCTGAGAATTGTTGTACAATTTGTAATATAGAAGTAGCAGTGAGTAAGGATGGTTCATATACTTTAACTATTTTTAATAATAAGAATCAAAAAATAAAAATTATATATTATTCAAATAACGATATTGTTAGATTTGAAGAACATTTTGAATATGATTCAACAGGTAATGTTCAAAAAATTAGTGAAATAGCTGAAGGAATAGTAATAAGTGAAAAATACTATACAACTATTCAAAAAGGTGATGAAACATATACCTATAACTCACAAATAATCAATTACTTTTCTTCAGGAGCAAAGGTAGTAACTATTATTGATATGTATGAAAATATTGAAACTTTAACATCATATGATGAGTTTGGTAAAATAGACTATACCGAACAATATAATAGTACTTATGATGAATTTGGTAATCGTACTTATTTTTTACTTAAAATAAATGATGAACGAGCTCAAGAGGTATCATATTCATATAATGTGGAAAGAAAACTTTACAAGTATCAAGAAAAAGTTTATCATGAAGATAAGACAATTACGTTTTATCAATATAATGAAAAAGGGGAAATAATATTCCAATTAACATACGATGAATAAGTTAATGACAAAAAAAGGCGCCAATAGCCTTTTTTGTTGCTTTTTATAATAAAATATGTTATAATATTTATAACATGATATAAAATATGTTTGTGAATTATGGAGGTTAATATGTCAAACGATGTAAAAAGAAAAGTATTACATGCAGCAGTAGAATTATTTCTGACAGAAGGATATGAAAAAACATCAATTAGGGTTTTAGAAAAAGCATCAGGAATTAACTATGGATCAATTATGCATGCTTTTGAATGTAAAGAAAATATTGTTGGAGAAACATTAGGTTACTTATTCGATAAGCAATTCCAAACAGCTCAAGAACTTGTTAAAGGAAAAACAACTGATAAAGTTTTAATGTATATTGTAGAAACAGTATTACAACTTTATATGGCAGAATCTAGTGAACATATGAGAGAAATGTACAATGTTTCATACACTTTACCTAATACAATAACAGTTATTCATAAAGCGATTACGGATAAATTAGAAGATATCTTCAAAGAAGAATTTCCAAACTACGATAAAAAAGATTTCTATTTCCTAGAATTAGCTGCCTCAGGAATTATGCGTAGCTATTTATCAAGACCATGTGATATGTTCTTTACAATGGAAATGAAAGTGGAAAAATTTATTGAAACATTGCTTTTAATTTATCGTGTCTCTGACGAAAGAATTAAAGAAGCAATTGATTTAGTTAATTCTATTGATTTCAAAGCTGTATCACAAAAAACAATTAGTGAAATGAAAGCATATATGGATAAAAGGATTGATGAATAATAAAATGACAAATGCAGGCATATTAATTATGCCTGCTTTTTTTATCAACTTTAGAAAATATATATTTTTCCGTAAAAGTAAACTTTTATAGAAATGGATAATTTGTTAAAAATACATTAAAAAATATTTAAAATATTGCATTAAAGAAAAAATAATGATATAATGTAGTTAAAATATAAAAGTTTACTTTTATAGAAATAAGTGTATAAGGAGGATAAAATAATGAAATTTATTAAAAATTTAGCAAAATTTTCTTTTGTATTTATAGCACTTGTTTTAGCATTTGGTGTTATTAATTCAAAAGAGGTTTCAGCAGAAAACATTATTTATAAAGAAGTCACTTCTGATAATATTGCGGAAACAGATTTTTCTGTTAGTGATACTGTTTTTGAAGTAAAAGGTAAATTTGTTGAAGCAATTGTAATTAATAAACTTGGAACTAATAGTAGTTTAACGTTTAACGGTGTTGAAACTACAAGTATCAGTCTTCTTTCTGATGCTGTTATTACAGGTAATAATACTATAATAGGAACTGGTATTACAGGAACTGGAAATTTAGTTTTTATTAATGGTAGTTTAAATATTAGTGGTTCTAGTTCGTATGCTGTTCAAGTTAATTCTACTAAAGCTAGTATAACTTTCAATAATATGGAAGTAAAATTAGAAAAAGGGATTGATGTTTCAAATGTGGATAAAACTTCTGCTAGTTTATATATAGTCAAAAGTAATTTAGATTTAGGCGGGGGGAATTTGAATATTAGTGCAGCTGATGGTACATCTTGTTTTAAACTTGAAAGTAGTTATTTAAAATGTAGCAATATTTTTGTAGGTGGACATTCGGCGAATTATTCAGATTCGATAGCAAACTTCACTATTGCTGATAGTTATTTAACATGTGAAGAAAACTCTCTTGGATCCACTATTGCAGTATGGGGGCAAAAAGAGATAACAGCGTCTATTACTGATAGCGAAATACATACATATAGTCGTGGTTGGCATCAGTCAGAAGATGCAAATGACAATTCAATTACTTTTCAAAGTGGTGGAAAATCAAAAATAAATATTGAGCGTACAAATATGCACCTTTATGGAGCTAGAAGTATTATTAATGCTAGAAAATATGGGAATAGCAGTGAATATAACTTGGATTTTTCTGTTTCAGATTCATTAATATGGGTTGTTACAAAATCTAGTCATGCTGAAGAAACTCTTCCAATATGGGGAGAAGGTGCCAAAATAAATGACAGTATTCTTCTTTTTACAAAAAATGTTTATAAAAATGGTTATGAACCATCAATAAAGAGTGTAGTATATGGTAACCCAGAAATTTATGGTAATTATAATGTTGTGACACAATGTAACTGGGATACAAATATTAATATTAGTGATGGGCAAACAGTAACTCTTACAAAAGATGCATCTATTTCAATATACGAAGGAGCTGCTAAAGTTAACTTTGTATTATCCGACAATGCAAAATTAATTTTAGAAGAAGGTGCAACATTAGATAATATAGGTGCAGTTTCTGCAGAAAAAGGTTATGTTTTATTTGCAAAAACTGAAGGTGGAAAAACAACTTATACAGCTGAAAATGAAATTGAGATTTCAAATGTTGAGGAATTGAAATATTTTGCGGCACTAGTTGAAGCTGGTAATGATTTTAAGGGAGTTAAAGTAAAATTAACATCAAACATTGACCTAAATAATGAAGAATGGAAACCTATTGGAGATTCTACAAATAAATTCCAAGGTACATTTGATGGAAATGGTTATACAATTTCTAATTTAAAAATTACAGGTTATAAGAGTAACGTTGGTTTATTTGGATATACCATTAATGGAGAAATCAAAAATTTAACTGTTCATAATGCAAGTGTAAGTGGACGATTAAATGTTGGGGTAGTTAGTGGGAACCCATATACAAGTAAATATACAAAAATTAAAGTAACTGGACATGTTGAAGTTAATGGTATGGCATATGTTGGAGGTGTTGGTGGTAAAAATGCTTACGCAAATTGGACTGATATTACTGTTGATGTAGATGATTCAAGTTATGTAAAAGCTAACTCAATTGAAGATGGTGTGGCATATCGTACATATGTTGGTGGTGTTATTGGATTTATGGGTGAAGGTGGACATTCATTCACTAATGTAGTATCTAATATCGATGTATATGGATCAACATGTGATATTGGTGGTATTACTGGTATTGCTCACTATGGTAATTCATTTATTAACTGTATCTCTAGTGGTAATATTTATGTTACTAATGCTGTAGATCCAGTAGATTATGCTGAAGTAGGTGGTATTGCTGGTGTATGGCATAATGGTGGTAGCCCTGTAACAATTGAAAACTGTATATTCATGGGTAAGATTTATAAAGAAGAAAGTGATGGTACAAAATCAATATTAAAAGATAGTTGTATTACAGGTGTTGCTTATTCTTCTACAGGAACTGGTGAATTAGTAGCAAAAGATAATCAAATTATTTCAATTGAAGTAAATGAAAAGATTAATTTATATGTAAATGATGAGGATAAAATTTATTTTGATTTACCAGCAAATCCAACTAAAGAAGGTTATACATTTGAAGCATGGTATGATGATGAGAATTTTACAAATAAAATTACAAGTAGTATTGAAGTAGTTGATAATTTTAAAGCTACTAACTATACTATTAAGTGGATACCAATTGAATACACAATTGAATTTGATTCTAATGGTGGAAGTGCAGTAGAAAGCATTACTTATACAATTGAAGATACTAAAGATTTAGGAGAACCTACAAAAACTGGATATAATTTTGTTGGTTGGCATGAAAATGATAAATTAGTTGAAAACATTAAAGTTGGAACTTATGGTAATAAATCATTAGTTGCTAAATGGGAAGCAACTGAATATATTATTTCATTTGATTCTAATGGTGGTAGTGCTGTAGAAAGTATTGTTTATACAATTGAAGAAGAACTTAGTATTACAGCTAATCCAACTCTTAAACATTACACATTTACAGGATGGTATAATGAAAATAATGAATTAGTAGAAAACATTAAAGTTGGAACTTATGGTAATAAAATATTAGTTGCCAAATGGCAAGCAGTTGAATATACAATTACGTTCGAATCAAATGGTGGAAATTTAGTAGAAAGTATTAAGTATACAGTGGAAAGTGATAATGTGGTATTACCTGCAACAACATCTTCATATGCTAATCACAATTTCTTAGGATGGTATGACGTAAAAGGATACGAAGTAACAACAATTAATGCATCTACTGGTAAAGATGTTACCGTTTATGCTAAGTGGAGTCACACATTCGGTGAATGGAAGAAAATTCAAGAATCAACTACTGATGAACCTGGTAAAGAAATGCGAGTTTGTGAATGTGGTGCAAATGAAATTAAGAGAACACCAGTTAAAACATTTAATGATATATTTGGTGATTTCTTCGATAAATTAGTTAACTTGATCAATTCATTCTTTGAAAAGTTGAATAATATTATTAATTCTCTTCAAAATAATCCAAATGATGAAGAAACTAAAGAACAAGCAACTGAAGATTTATATGGATTATACTTTGGTGATAAAGAATAAAAGGGATTTTCCCTTTTATTCTTTTTTTAATATATTTGTTATTTCTTTATAAAAAAATTTTAAATATGGTATAATATGGGTAATGATATATATATAAGGAGAAAAATATGAAACTTGATAATAAAAAGACGATATTTGTTGGTTTTGCTTTTTTTATCATCATGATGTTTTGGCAAGTGTACGATAATATAATCGCAAAAATTTTAATTAATTCATTTGGATTAAATCAGACAATGTCTGGAGTAGTTATGGCTTTAGACAATATATTAGCGGTAGTTTTATTACCGATATTTGGAGTGCTTTCAGATAGAACAAAAACTAAATATGGTAAGAGAACACCTTATATTTTCTTTGGTACGCTTATTGCTGCAGGCTTAATTATGGGTATTTCCATTTTTGATAATGCTCAATTAAGTAAGATTAAAGAGGCTGGTATTTCAGAAGTTGTAACTGTTGAAATTGGTAAAGAAGCAAGTAATGGTAAAACTTATGAAGCTGGTACATATGAGGTAATTGTAGAAGAAAGTGGAGAACAAAAAACTGTTTCAATGTCTCTTGAAAACGAAGATGTAATTTATTTGTTCTCTCGTGATGCAGAAGAATTCTATGATACTAAAGAAGCAGCAAGTGATGCTAGAAGTATCTTTGTTCGAGAAGTTAGAGATAATCATGTAGGATACTATATTGGATTTATTGTGGTGTTATTCTTAATCTTAGTTGCGATGGCAGTTTTCAGAACCCCAGCAGTATCATTAATGCCAGATATTACCCCTAAACCTCTTAGAAGTAAGGGTAATGCGATAATCAATTTAATGGGAGCAGCTGGAGGAGTTACTGCTTTAGGATTTATGACTTTTATTTCGAAAGACTATCAAAGTTATACTCCAACTTTTGTATGTTTAGGAATTTTAATGTTACTTTGTTTAGCTGTCTTTATGCTCAAAGTTAAAGAAAATAAATGGGTAGAAGAGATGGAACAACAATCTTTAGAATATGGTATTGATGAAACTGAAGAAGTACTTGAAAATAACGAAAAAGTTAAGATGCCAAAGGATGTTAAACAATCATTTATTTTAATTTTATTAGCTGTTGCTTTCTGGTATATGGCATATAATGCGGCAACAAGTAAATTTAGCGTTTATGCTGGGCAAGTATTAGATACAGGATTTACAATGCCATTGATGATTGCTAATGCTGCGGCGATTGTAAGCTACGCGCCTATTGGTATTTTATCAAGCAAATATGGACGAAAAAAGATGGTAATTGTGGGAGTAATAATATTATTCTTAGCATTCTTACTAGGAAGTTTTGTTCGAGCAAATTCAGCAATTTTGATTTGGGTTGTAATGGCTCTTGCAGGAATTGGATGGGCAACAATCAATGTAAACTCATATCCAATGGTAGTAGAAATGTCAAGATCATCTGATATCGGTAAATATACAGGTATTTATTATACTGCTTCAATGGCTGCTCAAATAGCAACTCCTGTATTATCAGGATTTTTTATGGATATCTTTAATATGACCGTATTATTCCCATATTGTGTAGTATTCTGTGTTTTAGCATTTATTATGATGTTATTTGTTAAACATGGTGATAGTGAAATTTTGAAAAAATAAATAAAATCTGTTGAAAAATAATCAGTGTTTACACTGATTATTTTCTTTTAATCAAAATATTTATAAAATATTTCGAAAAACTTTATTTTCCCCTTGATTATATTTAAACCCTTTAAAATATAAAAGTTAAATGATATAATATGTAAAGAAGGGATTATCTAAAATAAAAAGGGGGATTATAATGAATAATAACGAAATCTTAAAATACAAAACAAATGAATATGAACTAGAT
>JAFTPH010000002.1 GCA_017463365.1 Bacilli bacterium | reverse complement strand
TTTATTATCTGGCCAAAAGAAAATCCCTACTTTTTCAAGTAGGGATTTTATCACTAGAATTCTTTACAGGCTACTTTTCATTCATTATTTTAAATGTTATTTATAACCTATTTTCCCCAGAATTTTTTACAGGGCCTTTTTAATCGATATTTTTTAATTTTCTTCTTTCGTAAGCCTCTTTTTTCGAATATTTACATCCACAATAATCTTGTCGATATAAATTATGTTCTTTCGATAATTCAATTGATCTTTTATATCCATCTTCTAATTTAAAATTTGAATATAAAAAGTTAATTTGATATTTGTTTTCTAATTCAATACCAATTTCGTTTATCCAATTACTATTTTTATGAGGACTTATTGATAAAGTTGTAGTAAAATAATCAAAATTTAGTTTTTTTGCTATTAACGCTGCTTCATTCATTCGTTCATAATAACATTTATAACATCTAATTGTCTTTTCTCCGAGTTCTTCATAGCCTTTTATCGCATTTAAAAAGATATTTTCATCATATTTTCCCTTAATTACATTTATATCTAAGTTCATTTCTTTAATTAAACGTGTTTGTTCTTCATATCTTTTTTCAAATTCTTCTTCAGTATCAATATTTGGATTATAGAAAAAGATTGTAATTTTAAAGGTTTTTGATAGTCTTTCTAGTACTGTACTACTACAAGGACCACAACAACTATGAATTAGAAGCGTTTTTTGAGGAATTGAGTTAGCAAGTACCGGTAAAAAATTTTTTAAATCGCTCTGAGAGCGGATATTCGGACAATCATTAGTCATTTTTTACGCCTTTTTTCTCATATTTTGTAAAGATTAATGGAAAAATACCAATACCGAATAATGACATTAGGGCATATCTAATAAGGTCAAGAATATTTCCAGGAATAAAATCAATCATATTAAATAATACTTTTACACCACTTTTGATGCCAATTAGGATGAATGCACCGATGATAATACGGATTAATTTATAGTACCATTTAACATTATAATCGAAATTAACCTTCTTTTCTTCTATTAAACATCCTAACACAAACCCAATAAATAAACCATATGCTTTAAATGTTGCTGAAACTAAAGGATTATTGATGTTAAAAATAACAAAAGGTAAGAAAATTGCTAGTGAAATACCATATAAAATGTATAACGAATAACCTTTTTTCTTAAAATAGTTGATTAAGAATGCTCCAAGTAAGGCAGTTCCAACACCTAATAGTAGTCCAACAACAATATCTCCAGGGAAATGTACTCCTAAATATACTCTAGAAATAGGTACTAAGACTAATAAAATAGCTGAAATAATACGAATCCACTTATTTTTAAATAAAATTATTAGTGAAGTATATAATGCACCAGCACTTTGACTATGTCCGCTAGGGAAACTTGTACCTGTTGCACCATCAAGAGATTCATTTAGGACTCTTAAATATTCTTTTCCTTCATATTGGAAAGGACGATCAGCTAGGAATAAAGACTTAGCAACGGAATTTAACATCATAGAATTTATACAAATATAACCAAGTTTTTTGGCAATATCTTTGTTATAACAATAATAAAGTGCTGCTATAAGGAAAATTGGAATTTCTTCAGCCCCAAATTCAGTTATAAAATAGAATAAAGCTGTCAAAAAATCACAATTTATCTCATGAAAAAAGTCTAAAATTTTCCATTCAAATTCAAATCTATACATAAAATCACCTCTTAATAGCGAATTTTAACCTTTTTAGGGGTATTTAAAATTTTATCATTCTTAGATAATTCATGTAAAGTCTTAACTTCATGGATAGTTAAAGGTCTTATTTCTCCTTCTTTCATTCCTTCAATGGTAATACAACCGAAACGAACTCTTGTTAAACGTTTAACAGGATGGTTTAATGCTTCAAACATCACTTTAATTTGGTGATATTGACCTTCAGTAATAATTACTCTAACTAGTGATGATTGATTTTTACGGTCAATTGATTCTACAGAGACAATTGCTGGTAAATATTTAGTTTTACCTACTTGTAATCCTTCAGTTAACTGCATTGCTTCTTCTTTAGTTAAAAATCCTTTAATACGTACTAAGTATTCTTTTTCAATACCACTTTTAGGTCCTACCATTTCATTCATGAAATTTCCATCGTTAGTGATTAAAATAACACCTTTTGTATCATAATCAAGTCTTCCAACGGGAAATAAACGTTCAGTTTTTAAAGATGATGGTAAAATATCAATAACTGTAGTACGATTATGTTCATCATTAACACTAGAAATGATGTTTCTAGGTTTATATAAGCAATAATACTTCTTTTCTTCTTTAGTTATTATTACATTATCTACTTTAATAACATCATTTTTATTAGGAATAAAACCCATTTCTGTAATAACTTGGTCATTTACTTTAACACGACCAACTTTTATCATTTCTTCAGCTTTTCTGCGAGAGGCAATTCCAGCTGCAGCTATAATTTTTTGTAATCTATCCATATTCATTACTCAACTTTCGTTTAATACTATCAATAATTCATTTGATATTATAACATTTTATTTAAAATTAAGCAAGTAAAAGTAAAAATCGTAAATTTATTCATTTTATAAAAATGTCATTCCTAAGATTATTGCTAAAATAAAAGTAATTAAATCGGTTAATAGTCCTACATAAATAGTATAATAACTCTTTTTAATAGATATTGAACCAAAATAAATAGTTATAACATAAATTGTTGTATCACTACAACCTTGAATAAGGGATGATATTTCGCTTGTTTTAGAAGATACGCCATATAATGTATAAATCTCGTTCATCATAATCAATGATGAGTTTGCGGAAATTGGACGTAAAAAAGCTTGAATAAAAATTTCTGGTACAATAGTTGGATGTTTAATAATTGACGCAAGTATTTCGATTATTCCAGAACCAGTAAAGACATTTACAGCAAACACGATTCCAATTATTGTTGGAAATAACGAAAAAGCATTTTTAATACCTATTTTTGCGCCATCAATAAAAGTATCAAAGCAATCAACACGTTTAAACACACCAAATAGTAAAATAATTAAAATATAAATTGGTACGACAATCATAAAGGCTTATCCTTTGCTATACGATAAAATATTCGTTCTAAAATTATTCCAATTAAACATGATAAAAAAGATAAACAAATCATTAATATAAAAAGATTATTTGAGGTAGTACCACCATTTAAAACCCTTAAACTATAAATTGATGTAGGAAAAAGCGTTGGAGCACTAGCATTTAATAATATAAAGATAATCATTGCCCTTGATGCAATATTTTTTTGATCATTTATTCGATTAAGTTCTTCCATTGTTTTAATTCCAAGTGGTGTAGCAGCTGATCCTAAACCTAAGAAATTAGCAATTATATTTCCAGCTATCAAATTTAGAGCGATATCATTGTTTTTAAGTGTTGGAAATATTAAACATAGAGGTTTTTTAAGTATTATTGTAATATAATGAATTAAATTACTTTTAATAGCAATTTCAAAAATGCCATTCCAAAATGTCATCATTAAAGCTAAATTTAGGAAAACTGAAAAAGCTTTTTCACTACTATTAATAATTAATGTTCCCATATCTTGAAAATTACCAGTAAACATACTAATAATTAATCCAAAAAAAATTAAAATAAGCCATATTTTATTCATCATAGTTTTGTACCAACATTCGATGTAAATTCCAATCGTTATACGCATCCATAGTAATCACAATTAACTCACGTCCATTTTGATTAAAAACAGTAATTAATGTTCGTCCAGCTTTTTTTGTATATCCAGTTTTACCACCAATAACATTAGAGTCACTATGTATCATTCGATGTTTATTATAAAAATATATTTTTTTGCCGTTTGGTAATGTATCATTATATGTTTTAGCAGATATTATTTTTCTAAAAGTTTCGTTTTTTAATGCAACACTCATTATATAAGCCAAATCATAACATGTTGAATAATTATTGGTAACTCCATCTAAACCGCTTGGATTTTCAAAAAAGCTATTTTTTAAATTTAAACTTTTTACAATTTGATTCATTTGATAAACAAAATCTTCAATATTAGAACTATATGCTAAAGCTAAGGCTGTTGCAGCATCATTTCCACTTCTAAGCATTAAACCATATAATAAAGTTTCAATTGATACAATATCGCCTACTTCTAAATAAATTTTTGATCCTTCAACATTAACCATTTGTTCATTAACGATAATATAATTGTCAAGTTTTAAATATTTTAAAGCGGTATATGCGGTTAAAACTTTACAAATAGATGCGGTTAATTTTTTAGTATGAGCATTTTTTTCAAAAAGAACTTCTTTTGTGTTAGAATCCATAACAATAACAGCTTCACTTGTTATATTAACATTAGTCGGTAAATCTTGAATAAAGGTAAGTTTATAATTTAAGATAAGAATTATCGAACTAATTAAAAATAAAATATTTATAAATAATAAAAAATTAGATAGATTTTTTTTAATAATTATCACCATTTAATTTTATTAAATAAATAAAAAAATAAGCACATATTTTGTGCTTATTTTGATAATATAACTTAGTTTGGGGTTTTGATATACCTATAACTTTCTTTGGGGTCTCCCCAATGTTAGTTATAGGTTTTTTTACACAAAAAAAGGAAGACTCTTTGTTATAATTAAGTTACCACACAAAATTATTCAGAAAGGAGTCTTCATGTATAATGATACCATAAAATTATTAAATTTAGAACAATTTAAATTAAATATTTTAAAATTAGATATTTCAAAAGT
>JAFTPH010000022.1 GCA_017463365.1 Bacilli bacterium | reverse complement strand
ATTTTCTTTACTTTTAAAGTAATTATCAGAATAATCGCTTCCACATACATTACATTTGACTTCTTCTTCCATAAAATCTCCTTTACAATTCTCTTAAAGTATGTTAAAATACAAAAAGAGAATGTTTATATAAATGTTTTTTAAAGGTATTAGTTGTTTGATTGCGAGTCGTTAACTAATATCTTTTTTATTTTCTCTACGATATGTACTGATGGTGTCTTTTTAATTTCTTCAATTCTTATTATGCTTTCAATTTGATTTAATTTTCTAAAGTGTGTTACTGCTCTTTGCTCTGCATTTTCTAACTCTGCTCTTAATTCTTTCTTTGTTTCCCACATATTTCTCACCTCCTAATTCTTTAATATGTATATAAAACTAAATCCTAATGCTATGTATACTACTGTCATAATAGTTTCCATTGTTATTAGATTCGCTAATGCTTGTCCTATTGTTGTCATTAGCAATATAAATGCTATTGCTATTGTCCAAAATGTTATTCCTCTTAATATGTTTTTCATTTGTTTTCCCTCCTTTTAACAAAATAATTGTTGCATTATCTCAAATGTTCTATCTAAATCTAGTCTTATTCCTTTTTGCCCTATTTTGATTTTTACTTCTTCAAATTCTGGCATCTTTAATATCTTGTATGCTTGTGCTTTACTTAAGCTGTATTGATTTTGAAATTCCTGTACTGTTATGTACTTTGTTCTTGCTCTTTGTTGTAATTTTGTTGCTGGCATTTAATCACCTCCTAAGATATCAACTTTCTTTCATTGATTTTTACAAAATAGTTTCCTAACATTTCTTTGCGTTTTTGATAATCTGGTTCCATTGTTACTAACCCTATATCAAATCTTTGTAATGTCTCTATTGCTTTTATTTGCTCTTGTGTTAAGTATGGTCTTATAGAATTTACTGACTTGTCTATGTTGTTTTGTTCTTTAAATTGTTTTGCGTTTAATCCTAAAACAATTTTGTTTATCATATTTATCTCATTGCTAAAGTGATAGTTCTTTGGTTCTTCATGTGCATTCATTATTGCATTTGTAAACTCAGGAAATTCCAACTTTGCTGTTTCTAATGATTGTATGAATTGTTCCATTTGATTAAATCTCTCTATGTAAGCCTCTTTAAATTTCCTAGCTTTTTTAGTTTTAAATTCCATTACCGTAACAGCAAATCCATCTTTGGTTAATAAATACATTTTATTTTGTTTCCCGCTAGAATCTTTATAACTACTTAACGCAAAATTGCGTTGAGTAAATTTTTCACTTAGCCCACTTGTCGGCTCAGTTAATTTTGAAATTGTATCGAGTATATGTTTATGTTGTCTTCCAAATGTTTCTGCAACTTGTAAACTATCACAAAATATTTGATTATTTTTTTCATATAGACCATATTCTTGATTCTTAATTAGTTTCATTTGCTCTCCTTTCTCTTTGGTTATTTTTTTAACCATTATTCTAAAAAAATAAAATCTTTATAGTTAAGATTATTTTTTTCGCAATATCTAATAATTTTATTACATATTTTGGGACTATTACTGTCAATCTTCCCATTTAATAGTTGGTTTAAGTAACATCTATCAATTTCCGCTTCTTCTGCAAAGAATGACTGATTACCTCTATATTTTTTATCTATTAAGCTTGATAAATTGGATACATTCACTCTCATGTTCTCACTTCCTTTCTGTTTGGTTATTTTTTTAACCAAACTCATTGTACTATATCATTTTTTCCTTGTCAATACTTTTTGGTTATTTTTTTAACATTTTTTGTTGATTTTTTTAAAATATTGATATATACTATAGCTAGGAGGTTTTATTATGTTTAATAAAAATACTTTTTCGGAAATTTTAACAAAAATATATAGGACATATAATAATCAAAGAGATTTTGCTGAAGCAACTGAAGTTAATAGAGCTTATCTTTCTCAATATATAAATATGAAATTAGATAATCCCCCTACTCCCAAAATATTAGAAAAAATTGCAAAAGCTTCTCACGGATTGACAACTTATGAAGAATTAATGACGATTTGTGGATATTTTGATAGTTTTTATAAAAATAAAACTTTAATATTGGAAAAATATAAGAAAGAAATAGAATCTTTAGGACTTTCTAAAAAACAAATCGACGAATTGACAAATATAGTTTTGTATTGTAATTCTCCAGACGAATTAAGAAGCTTTTTAAAAAGTTTTTCAAAACATAAATCTATACAGGTTAGCAAACTTTATACTACTATGATTTCTGATGTTACAAATTTGGATATATTAGATTTTGCAAAATCAAGAATTGATAAGTATGCTTCATTTTATATGTGCCCTGTTTATGGACAAATAAGTGCAGGACAACCTAATTGGGCCGAAGAATGTGTTGAAGGAAGAATACCATTAGATCCTGATTTAATGGGTATAATAAACCCAGAAGAGCACTTTTTCTTGCGTGTTAATGGAGAAAGTATGAACAAAGTTATTAGAAATGGTGCTTTTGCCCTTATCCATAAACAAGAAGTTGTAGAAAATGGAGAAATTGCAGTTGTATTAGTTAACGGATATGATGCTACATTAAAGAAATTCACTAGACAAGGCGAATTAATAATATTAGAACCACAATCAAATGATGAAACATTTAAAACTCAAGTATATGATAAAACAACACCTATTAAGATATTAGGTAAATATGTTGGAAAAATGGAAATTAATAAATAACTAAAGATAAGTAGAAATACTTATCTTATTTTATAGGAGGAATTATGGCATTTACATATACAACGAGAAAAGATGGCAGATTAATGAAAAAAGTCACAGTTGATGGCAGACCTATTTATTTGTATTCAAATAATCCAGATGATTTAGAAAAACAATATATAGAAATAAAATACAAATCTAATAATGGTATAACTATCGATAATAATACTGTTACATTTAAACAATATGCAGATAGATGGTTCGATAGAACTTGCTCTGCTAAAGAACTTGCAACTCAAAACAGTATAAAAAACAGATTAAATCATTTATACAAATATATAGGAAATGTAAAACTAAAAAGCTTGAAACCTTATCACATTCAAGAAATTGTTACAGATTTAGTAAAATTAGGTTACACTGATTTGACTAAAAGAACTTTAGCAGAATGTAAAAGGGTTTTAGATGATGCAGTTATTAATGATGTTATATCTAAGAATGTAGCATTTGGTATCAAAGCTCCAAAATTTCAAAAGAATGAAAGAAAGCCATTAACACAATCAGAAGATAAAAAAGTCTTGGAATTAGCTCTTACCCATAAATATGGTTTATTTATTTTGGTCCTTAGATATTGTGGACTAAGACCAGAAGAAGCCGTTGCATTGACTACATCTGATATAAATATAGAAAAGCAAAAACTTATTGTAAATAAAGCCGCTTCTCTTGCTAAAAATCAACCTAGAAAAAAGCCTACTAAGAATTTAAAAAATAGAGAAATACCTATTCCATCTTTTCTGTTTGAAAAGTTAAAGGAAAGGCTTGCATATTGCAACGAGAATAAGATTAAATACATTTTCACAAAGGAAACAGACAAACATTCAATGCTAACAAAACAAGCCTTAAAAAGACATTTAGAAAGTTTCTTAAATAGTTTGAATGAAAATGTACCTGACGAAGAACAAATTAAATTTACATACTATAGATTAAGACATTCATATTGCACTATGCTTTACTATGCAGGAGTAAAAATAAAAAAAGCCCAAGAACTTCTGGGACACTCTTCTGCTGATATGGTTTATGATATATACACTCATTTAGATGAGGAACGAGAAAACGCTGAAGAACTTATCAATAATTATGTAGAAAATATGCTAAAATAAGCAAAAAAGTTGTCAAAAAAGTTGTCATCCCAAAAATTATATGCTCGTACCTATTGATACGAGCAATTTATATTAATTCAGATTATTTCTTTACCAAGGCTGCACTCTACCTACTGAGCTATAAGAGCATTTTCAAGCCATTAAGCTTGTTTCTAATACTTTTGACAACTTTTATTTTAATATTTTAGTTGTCTATTTTGTCTATATTTTCTATCTAGAAAGTTGTCAAAAAGTTGTCAAACAAATTATAGCATAATGAATTTTATTTTGCAACTCATTTATTTAAAAAGTATCCTCAATTAAGAGAATACTTTTTTTATTTCTTCCATATTATAATAGTCATCTTCTTTACCTAGCTCTTTTTTTAGCTTTTGATATATCTTTTCATCAATATAAATTATTTCATCTACTACTACATCTCTCATGCAAAATCTCCTCCATATAATATTGAAGCTTCTGTATGATAAATATAGCGATTGTCGTTCACTATGGTGGATACTTTATGAAATGTAGTTATTATTATACGAAAATAAAAAAATAGCACCTTTACAGTGCTATGGATATACT
>JAFTPH010000021.1 GCA_017463365.1 Bacilli bacterium | reverse complement strand
TTCTTAAATGATTTATTTGATTTTATTTCATCATTCTTTGAACAATTAACAAATATTATTGATTCATTATCAGCAAACCCTGATGATGAAGAAACTAAAGAACAAGCAACAGAAGATTTATACGATTTATATTTTGAATAAAAAAAGGCTCAAAAACTAGTTATCTAGTTTTTGAGTCTTTTATTTTTACAATATTTCTTTGTTAAAATGGCCTCTAGTATCAGTTTCTGGATTAAAACATTTAATCTTTTTACCATTTAGCTTGTCTTGTAATGCTTTTACAATTTGTTTAATTTGCTCAGTATTTTCAATTGTAAATGCTAGTCGGTATGAAGAAATATGATCTAATGAATCTAAATCATCAATGAGATTTAAAGTTTTACCATTTAATAGAATTACTTCACAGTTGTCAGTAGTTAATAAAGGGAATGAAATATAGTCGTCTTTTAAAGCAAATCTATTTGTTTTACATTTACCACATTCACCCATTTTTTTAATTGGACAATACTTAGTATGAAGCATTTCTTGACGACCATAGACAATTAGTTCTAAATTTGGATAACCACCATTTTGTTCATAATAAGAATCTAGTAAATCTTTAATTTGGAGTTTATTAATTTCATGAGATAAAGTGATTTTTTTAGCTCCTAAATTGTGTAGCAAATTTACGGTTTTACTATTAACAACATTGAAAGAATAATCGGTTATAATATCTTTTCCATGATAATGTTTTAAACCGCCAAGACCGCCAATTAAGACTTGTCCATCAACATTTTTGTAGGTGGCGTTGTTTCTAGGAATGACATTTTCGAAATAAATATTTTCAATTCCTAATTCTTTTAAGGTGTTATATTGTTCTATTGTTTTACAAGATGCTGTAATAATTGGTTTTGAAATAGGAAATATTTGTTTTGTAAAGTGTGTATCTTTTTTTGTTTTCTTATTAACAATTAAACGTTTTTTATTAAGTTCTTCAACCGCAACTCTACGTAAATTATTTAAAATTGATACTGGAATAAACCATTTTTCTTCTAAATCAATCGTTAAATTATTTAAAACGTAAGGGGTTGTTCCAAGTTTAGATAATTGTTTTTTAATATTGATAGAAGAAGTTGGATTGTTATTTGCTATTTCAATTCTTTCGTTTGATTTAACAGTTACATAATAATCTTCATAATTAATTGTTAGTTCTAAGTTATAATCTTGATTGATTGTTAAATACATATCAAGTGGTAAATGATAGTAAGCCTCGCGCGATGCTTTATCAAGTTCATCTAAGAAATCGACATCTTTCGTTTTATAAACTTTAGTTCCAACAGGGATCTTTTCTGAACATTCTAAGTAGATTGTAGTGTTTGAAGAATTAATTAAACGCATGCTTTTATCATATAATTTAGTAACAGGCATACTAACTTCTTTAGTTTCTTCTAAATCGAAACGAAGTTGATCACCTTGTTTAACATTTGAAATAAGGGTGATTTCAATTTGATTTTTAAATTTATTAGTAACTTTTCCAATATAATAACCAAAATTATTGGGTTTTAAAATATTAGTAATATTGGTAGGTTTTTCATTTAAAATATAACCTTTAGTAAAAGTTCTATTAAAAGTTTTACTTAAATTATAATTAATCTTGGAAATATCAGTTTTTGGATTATCAAGTAATTCGCGGTAACTTCTTACAACACTTGTAACATAAGCTGCTTCTTTCATTCTACCTTCAATTTTTAAAGAGTCAACGATTTTTAAATCTTCAATATTGCTTGTAGTATTTAAATCTTTCATACTTAGAAGATAACGTTTTGGGAATGTTTCATTTGTAGTTTCATTGACTAAATTATACAGTTTTCTACAAGAACCAACACATCTACCACGGTTTCCACTTCGCATCCCGATTAAACCACTCATTAAACAGTTTCCAGAATATGATACACATAAAGCTCCATGAATAAAAGTTTCTAGTGGCATTTTAGATTTCTTCTTAAACTCTTTAATTTTTTCTATTGGCACTTCTCTAGCTAAAACGCATCTTTTAACCCCTAATTCTTCAAGTAAATTAATAGCTTCCAAATCATCGATTCCCATTTGAGTTGATGCATGAGCTTCAACATGAGGGTGATTATTTATGACATAAGTAAGAAGAGCTAAGTCTTGAATGATTAAAGCATCAATTGGAATATCCGCAAGTTCATCAACTAATTTAAATGCTTCTTTTAGTTCGTTTTCAAAAACAATAGTGTTCATAGTGACAAAAACTAAAACACCCCTTAAATGAGCATATTCAACTAATTCTTTTAGTTCATCAATCGCAAAGTTATTCGCATAAGCTCGAGCACTAAAAGTATTAAGTCCTAAGTATACCGCATTTGCTCCAGCATTGATTGCTGAAAAAAACGCTTCTTTATTTCCCGCCGGTGCAAGTAATTCACTCATAATATTCACCCTTTCATCGTAAGTATTTTACCATATTTTAAATAAAAATGGGGCTAATTTAATATAAATGCTATGATTATGATAATTCTTGACACAGTGTCGAAAAAATGATATAATATACAAGGTTAAAGTAAAGAAGGTGTAATCTTGCCATCAAAAGCTTATGAACGGTTATCAAAAGAAAAAGAACAAAGAATTTTAGAAGCTGCCTATATTGAGTTTTCTAATTATTCACTAGAAAAAGCAAGTATGAATAGTATTGCGAAAAACGCGGGAATGTCTAGAACAACTCTTTATTATTATTTTAGAGATATTGATGATATTTTCTCATTAATTATTGAAAAGATGATGTTAGAATTTAAGAAAACTTTAAATTATGATGAAAATAATAAAATTGATATTTTTGAAGCACATTATCGTTTCTTTGAATATGTTGTTTCTTATAAGGGGACAAATCGTGAAAAATTTATAAAACAAATATTTTCGGATATGAACTTGAAACTTCAAAAACTGATAACAGAACCATATATTGATTTTTTTGTAAAAAATAAGCAATATGTTAAAAACTTAGAAAAATTAAACTATGAAAATCGTAATGAATTATTTGATATTATGTTTAGCTTGTTTGCTTTAATAACAGCATGTATTAATTATTATTACAATAATGATATTGAATATGAAGTTATAGAACATAAAATTAAAAGAGGACTCCACTTATTGAAATATGGAGTTATTAAAGAAGAATATCGAAAAGAGGAATTAGAAAATGAGTAAAATTATTATTGCGTCTGACTCAACATGTGATTTAAGCCCGGAGTTGATTAAGAAACATGATATTAAAATTGTTCCATTGTATGTAAATTTTGGGACAACGAGTTATAAAGATAGAGTTGAAATGAATGTTGATGATATGTATGCAAAAGTAAAAGCGGAAGGTGTATATCCTAAAACTTCAGCTTGTACTCCAATTGATTTCTTATATTTCTTTAAAGAGTTATTGGCTGGGGGAAATGAAGTTGTTTATACAGGAATTGGATCAACTTTATCAACTACTTTCCAAAGTGCTCATATCGCTTTAGAAGATTTAACAGAAGAAGAACAATCAAGAATTCACTTAGTTGATAGTAAAAACTTATCAACAGGAATCGGACTTTTAGTTTTAAAAGCTTGCACTTTCAGAGAAGAAGGCGATTCGGCAAAAGAAATTGCTGAAAAATTAGAAGCGATTGTTCCAAAGGTAAGAAGTCAATTTGTTGTTGAAACATTAGAATACTTACATAAAGGTGGACGTTGTTCTGGAATGACAAGATTTATTGGTACGGCATTAAGAATGAAGTTATTAATTAAAGTAACTGATGGAAAACTTGATGTTGATAAAAAAGCCATTGGTCCAACTAAAAAAGCTATTAATTTAATGTTAGATGATTTCTACGCTTTACTTCCAGATTTAGATAAAGAATTCTTATTCGTTACGCACTCAAATGCTGATAAAAACTATGAATATGTTGATTCTAAAATAGCGGCTGTAAAAGACTCATTTGATAATATTTATGAAACAAAAGCAGGATGTGTAATTAGTAGTCACTGTGGTGAAGGTTGCATCGGAATTTTATATATTGAAAAATAATAAGGGTTTTTTAACCCTTATTTTGTTGTTTGACAATAGTTTGATAAAATGATAGAATATATGGGTAAAAAGTGGTGAATAATATGAAAGAAAACGTAATTAAAAAATTAATTATTTGTGGAATTGTTGTGGTAGTTATAGGATTAATTGTTGGTGGGGCATTAATTATTAGAAATAAAAAGCCAGATCAAATTATTGATAAACCATTAGAAGATGTAAAACGTGATGAGTTTTTGGATTCATCGGTTAAAATAAATATTTCAGGAATTGAAAATTATAAAAAAATATATAAAAGTTATGTTAAACCGAACTATCCAAATATTAAAGTAGATAATAGTTTACCAGCTAATGTTACATTAAATGATGGAAATCAAGTATTAGATTTTATTAAAAATAATGATGTCTTAGATTTAAGTGTATTTATGAAAAATTCTCAGTTTGGTTTGAGTAAGAATGCGGAAAACAATATTAACAATTTTATCTTAGAATATTTGTATCAATTCAATGAAGATAATTCTACTGCGATTTATGCTATTCCAGAATATATTAATATTCCATCAATCATCTATAATCATACATTTGTAGAAAACTTTGATGTTATTGTGCCAGATTCATGGAGTGAACTTGGAATTCTAAAAAGCGAACTTTCAGGACTAGCTGATTATGAAGATCATGTGGTTGCTGGATACGACAGAAATACATTTAATGTAGTTAAAGCGTTAATGCAACAAGGGTATGATGAAGATGCAGCAATCTATATTGCGGAATCTTGGGAAAAAAATAATATTCTAAAAGGATATGATTTCACGAATTATGAAGAAATAACAAGTGATTTACCAGTAATTTTTATTTGTCCTAATGTGGATACAATTAAAAGCTTAAAAAACTTTTATGTTGATTATGCGATAGGAGGAATGCTGCTTGATGAAGAAGGTATATTACACGTAAATTTACAAGATGGTAAAAATGGGAAATATTTTTCGATTACTAAAGGTGATAATGTTTACGAAGATATTGCTAGTTGGTTATATATTAAAGAAAGTTTAGATACTAATGAATACTATGAATATTTCACATTAAAACTATATATGGAAGAATATGTTACTAATGATTTAAGAGGAGTTCTTGAAAAAGATTTTATTATTCCTAATTTACAATTGTTAGCTTTATATGAACAAATGTTAGTAAATGATAAAGTTGTTTTCTATAAATAAAAATATAAAAATAAATTATTATATTTCTAGACAAAAAGTCTCAAAAAGAGTATAATATATGAGGTTAAATAAAAGAAGGCTCGAAGGCGATTTGGGCCTATAATTTACTGATTTTTGAAACGCCAGGTTATGTGGCCTTAATCTTATAAGAAAGGAGATATATAATGCCAACAATTAATCAACTTGTACGTAAATCAAGAGAAGACAAAGTTAAAAAATCTAAAACACCTCATTTAGGTATTGGATACAATACTTTAAAAAAGGTTCAAACAGAAGTTAACTGTCCTCAAAAACGTGGGGTTTGTACTCGTGTAACTACAATGACACCTAAAAAACCGAACTCAGCTATTCGTAAGATGGCCCGTGTACGTTTAACAAATGGTATCGAAGTTACTGCATACATTCCAGGTGTTGGGCACCGTTTACAAGAACACAGCGTTGTATTAATCCGTGGTGGTCGTATTAAAGACTTACCAGGGGTACGTTATCACATCATTCGTGGTACACTAGATGCAACTGGTGTTGAAAAACGTAACCAAGCTCGTTCTAAATATGGAACAAAGAGACAAAAAACTACTAAAAAATAATAAACATTAAAAAAAGAAATTAAAATTAGAGTAAGAAGAAAGGAGGCGCAACATGCCACGTAAAGGACATGTCCCTGTAAGACAAGTATTACCGGATCCAATATACAATTCAAAATTAGTTACAAGACTAATCAACAGTGTTATGTTAGACGGTAAAAAAGGTGTTGCTCAACAAATCATTTATGGTGCATTCGAAAGAGTAGCTAATACTACTGGAAGAAGTGCTATTGAAGTTTATGAACAAGCCTTAGAAAATATTATGCCACAATTAGAAGTACGTTCTCGCCGTGTTGGGGGTGCTAACTACCAAGTACCGGTTGAAGTTCGTCAAGCAAGACGTTACACATTAGGTTTAAGATGGTTAACAAACTATGCTAGACTACGTAACGAAAAAACAATGGAAGAAAGACTAGCAAAAGAAATTATGGATGCTGCTAACGGAGTTGGTGCTTCAGTTAAGAAACGTGAAGATACTCATCGTATGGCCGAAGCTAATAAAGCATTCGCTCACTACCAATGGTAGTCTAATAAAAGGAGAAAAATATGGCACGCGAAGTATCGTTAGAAAATACGCGTAATATAGGTGTAATGGCCCATATCGACGCGGGTAAAACAACATTCTCAGAAAGGGTTTTATTCCACACAGGTAAAATCCACAAAATTGGGGAAACTCATGATGGTGCTGCTCAAATGGACTGGATGGCTCAAGAACAAGAAAGAGGTATCACAATTACATCTGCAGCAACAACTGCATATTGGAAAGGTCATCGTATTAACGTAATCGATACTCCAGGTCACGTTGACTTCACAGTTGAAGTTAGCCGTTCACTAAGAGTATTAGACGGTGCAGTTACAGTATTAGATGCTCAAGCAGGGGTTGAACCACAAACTGAAACAGTATGGCGTCAAGCAACAGAATATTCTGTTCCTCGTATTGTTTTCGTAAATAAAATGGATAAAACAGGAGCTGACTTTAAATTCAGCTGTGATTCATTAGACAAGAGACTTGGAGCTAATGCTCATGCGATCCAATTACCAATCGGTGCAGAATCTGATTTCAAAGGTATCGTTGACTTAGTTACAATGACAGCTTGCTTATATAAAGACGGTGACGTTCATGAAGATGCTGAAATTATTGAAATTCCTGATTATTTAAAAGATGAAGCAGAAAGCAAACGTGAAGAATTAATTGAAGCAGTAGCTGATTTCGATGACGAATTAATGGAATTATACTTAGGAGGAGAAGAAGTAACTCCTGAAAGATTAAAACAAGCAATTCGTAAAGCAACTTTAACAGTTAAATTCTTCCCGGTATTATGTGGAACTGCATTCAAAAACAAAGGGGTAGTTAAAGTATTAGATGCTATCATCGATTACTTACCTTCTCCAGTTGAAGTTCCAGCTATTAAAGGTCATGATGAAGATGGAAACGAAATCGTTGTTCCATCAAGTGATGATGCTCCATTCTCAGCATTAGCATTCAAAGTTATGACTGACCCATATGTAGGAAAATTAACATTCTTCCGTGTTTACTCAGGTAAACTAGAAGCTGGATCTTATGTATTAAATGCAACAAAAGGTCGTAAAGAAAGAGTTGGTCGTATCTTATTAATGCATGCGAACAACCGTTCAGAAATTAAAGAAGTACACGCTGGAGATATCGCAGCAGCTGTAGGTTTAAAAGATACAGTTACTGGAGATACTATGTGTGCTGAAAACAAACCAGTAATCTTAGAAAACATGGTATTCCCTGAACCAGTTATTTCAGTTGCGATTGAACCAAAAACTAAAGGTGACCAAGATAAGATGGGTGTTGCTTTAGCTAAACTTGCTGAAGAAGATCCAACATTCAAAACTTATACAGACCATGAAACAGGTCAAACAATCATCTCTGGTATGGGTGAATTACACTTAGATATCATCGTTGACCGTATGAAACGTGAATTTAAAGTTGAAGCAAACGTTGGTGCTCCACAAGTTTCTTACCGTGAAACAATCAGTGTTGCTGCTGAAGTTGAAGGTAAATTCGTACGTCAATCAGGTGGTCGTGGACAATATGGTCACTGTGTTGTTAATTTCGAACCAAACCCTGGAAAAGGATTTGAATTCGTTGATGAAATCGTTGGGGGGGTTATTCCTCGTGAATATATTCCAGCGGTTGAAAAAGGTTTAAGAAATGCTTTAGATAATGGTAACTTAGCAGGATACCCAACAATCGACGTTAAAGCTAGATTAACATTCGGTTCATACCATGATGTTGACTCAAGCCAAATCGCCTTCGAAGTTGCTGCTGGTATGGCTTTCAAAGCATCTAAAGATAAATGTCGTCCAGTATTATTAGAACCTATTACTTTAGTTGAAATCACTGTTCCTGAAGAATATGTAGGTAACGTAATTGGAGACTTATCAACTCGTCGTGGACGTATCGACGGACAAGAACAACGTGGTAATGTTATGGCAATTAGAGGTTTCGTTCCACTAGCAGAAATGTTCGGATACGCTACAGCTCTTCGTTCTAACACTCAAGGTCGTGGTAACTATACAATGCAATTCGACCATTACGAAGAATGTCCAAGATTTGTTGCTGAAGAAATTATTAAAAAACGTAACTCTTAATAAATTCTTTCGTAATATTCTTGCAAAAAAATTATAATTACTTTATAATATATAATGTAAAACAACAATAAATTGAAAGGAAATTTAAAAAAATGGCAAAAGAAAAATTTGTACGTACTAAACCCCATGTAAACATTGGTACAATCGGACACGTTGACCATGGGAAAACAACTCTTACTTCTGCTATCACTACAGTTTTAGCACAAAAAGGGTTATCTCAAAAAATGGATTATGCTCAAATCGATGGTGCTCCAGAAGAAAGAGCACGTGGTATAACTATCAATACTTGCCACGTTGAATATGAAACAGAAAGACGTCACTATGCACACGTTGACTGTCCAGGGCATGCCGACTACGTTAAAAACATGATCACTGGTGCTGCTCAAATGGATGGTGGTATCATTGTTATCGCTGCAACTGATGGACCTATGGCACAAACTCGTGAACACATCTTATTAGCTCGCCAAGTTGGTGTTCCTAAATTAGTTGTATTCTTAAACAAATGTGATATGGTTGATGATGAAGAATTATTAGACTTAGTAGAAATGGAAGTTCGTGACTTATTAAACGAATACGATTTCCCTGGAGATGATACTCCGATCATCCGTGGATCAGCTTTAAAAGCATTAGAAGGAGATCCTGCATATCAAGCAAAAATTATGGAATTAATGAATGTTGTTGATGAATATATTCCTGACCCAGTTCGTGAAACTGATAAACCATTCTTAATGCCTGTTGAAGACGTATTCTCTATCACAGGACGTGGAACAGTTGCTACAGGACGTGTTGAACGTGGTGTAGTTAAAGTTGGTGACGAAGTTGAAATCGTTGGTATCAAAGAAACTCGTAAGAGCGTTGTTACTGGGGTTGAAATGTTCCGTAAATTATTAGACCAAGCTGAAGCTGGAGATAACATCGGTGTATTATTACGTGGTGTTTCTCGTGAAGAAATCGTTCGTGGACAAGTATTAGCTAAACCTAAATCAGTTAGTCCTCATAGCGAATTCAAAGCTGAAGTTTACGTATTATCAAAAGAAGAAGGTGGACGTCATACTCCATTCTTCACAAACTACCGTCCTCAATTCTATTTCAGAACTACTGACGTTACAGGAGTTATCGAATTAGAAGCTGGTACTGAAATGGTTATGCCTGGTGATAACACTCGCATGAACGTTAAATTAATTCACCCAATCGCAGTTGAAAAAGGAACTAAGTTCTCTATTCGTGAAGGTGGACGTACAGTAGGTGCTGGTAGCGTTTCTGAAATCGCTCAATAATAAGTGAACAACAAAAGGAAGGATATCCTTCCTTTTTTCTTTTGTCTATTTTTCTTTCCAGATTTTAGCATATTTATAAAATGTTCCTCTTGCCATATTTAATTCTTTTATTGCTTCATGATATGAAATTTCTTTATTATCATATTTAAACATTATATTATCAAAGTTAGCTGGGAGATTATATTTTGGTCTTCCAAATTTAATGCCTTTTTCTTTGGCAATTCTAATTCCTTCAGCTTGTCGTTGTTTGATATTTTCTCGTTCGTTTTGGGCAACAAAAGATAGAATCTGTAAAACAATATCACTTATAAACTTACCAACAAGATTTTTGCCATCAATTCTAGTATCAAGTAGTGGCATGTCTAAAACTAAAATATCACATTCAATATTCTTAGTAATATCAATCCATTCTTCAATAATCATGTCATAATTGCGTCCTAAACGATCAATTGACTTAATTATCAATAAATCCCCCTTTTTTAAGCGTTTTTTAAGAACTTTGTAACGAGGTCGTTCAAAATCCTTGCCACTAAGTTTGTCAATGTAAATCTGTTTTTTTGTTAAACCTAGTTTGTACATTTCTTCTGTTTGTCGATCAATATTCTGAGTAATTGATGAAACTCTTACATATGCGTATTTCATAAAACACCTCCAACAGAATAATTATAACAAACCCTTAAAATATGTTGTCGAATAACTTTACAAATATTGCCTCTTGTGGTATAATAAGTAAGAATGAGAATAGGCCGCTATTACTCATCCTTGCTTTATATAATAAAGTAAAGCCATAGACCAAAAGGAGGAAGAAAAATGAAAAAATACGAAGTTATGTACATCATTCGTCCAGAAGTTGAAGAAGAAGCTCGTAAAGCATTAATTGAAGAAATTAACACTGTTTTCACAGCTAAAGATTCAACTGTTGAAAATGTTAACGAATGGGGTCTAAGAGAATTAGCGTATGAAATCAAAGGTTGCCACAAAGGATACTATGTTTTATTAAACGTAAACGCAACTGTGGAAGCTGTTGATGAATTTACTCGTGTTGCTAATATCAAAGAAAATATTATTCGTTACATCACTGTTGCTGAATAATAGGAGGTACAAATGAATAGAGTTGTTTTAGTCGGAAGATTAACAAGAGATCCTGAACTAAGAACATCAGGTAGTGGAAACTCTTTCGTAAATTTTAGTATTGCGGTTAACCGTAATTATACATCTAATAATGGAGAAAGAGAAGCTGACTTTATTAATTGTATTGCTTTTAACAAACAAGCGGAAAACTTAAGTCGTTATATCCGTAAAGGTGGACTTGTAGGTATTGATGGACGCTTACAAACAAGAAGTTACACAGCACAAGATAACACAAAACGTACAGTTATGGAAGTTATTTGTGATACTATTAATTTCTTAGAACCAAAGAGTTCGAATGCTCCAAGAAGTACTGGAAATGAATATGATTATATGGATTATTCACCATATGATATGCCAAGCACGCCAAGATATAACAACAATTATCAACCAAATGGTGGGTACCAAAATAATGGATACCAACAACCAAACAATTACCAAAGACCACAAAATAATGGTCAAAAGAATTTAGCCGATGATATTCAAAATCAATTCGGTATAACAGATGATGATTTACCATTTTAGGAGGAATTAAAGATGGCAGTATTTAAAAGACGTAAAAAGACTTGCTACTTCACAGACAATAAAGTTGAAAAAATCGATTGGAAAGATGCTGATTTATTAAAGAGATTCATTTCAGATCGTGGTAAAATTTTACCAAGAAGAATCACTGGTACTAAAGCAATCTACCAAAGAGAACTTGCAGTAGCAATTAAACGTGCTCGTCATATGGGATTATTACCATTCGTTAGAGAGTAGTTTAATAATTGAATTAGTACAAAGTGTTTTGCAAAAAATCATACAAATCAAATTGCAAAAACTATTTTAGTACAATTGTAATAATAACATATAACAAAATAACAAAAACATAAGCTTAGTGGTTCGTATCACTAAGCTCTTTTTTTATTCTTATATAAAGTCTAACTCTTCATCATCTCTATTATCATTTCAATTAATTTAACATTAAATAAAATTATAATTGACCTGTACGAATGTGTTGACAATGTTAATACGATTATAGTATAATATAATCGAGGTGATTAACAAATATGAAATCCAGTAATATTAATATTAGAGTTGATAAAGAAATAAAAGAGAAGTGCGAAAAGATATATGAATCATTAGGAATCAATATGTCAATTGCTATTAATCTTTTTCTAAATCAAACAATAAGAGCGAATGGTATTCCTTTTGAGATTAAGGCACCAAACATAGAAGAAACAAAGATAGATGGAAATAATGATACTATAAAAATAGGTAATAAAAAAATTCGATGTATTAGGAAAAATAATTTATATTATTTTAAATATAATAACGAGAAGTTTGTTGTTTCATATGAAATAGTTGATGCAAATGAAGTTTGTATTTATCCAGGTGGTTGGAAAATAGAGAATAAAGGTGTTTTCCCATCAGTTGTACATTTTGAAACTAGTAATATTACCGATTATAAATCAAAGAGTTATGATGAAATGGTATCTATTACTGATAAGATTAATAAAATAATTATTCTAAAAAAAGTGGACGTAATTTCTATACATCCTAATCACGAAAAAAAACAACTTTTATTACCTGAAAATAAAGTGAATGGTATAAATATTGTTTTGGAATCAGAAGTTGATCATTTATTGCAATATTATAATGATTTTAATGATATAGTAGAATATGTATTATAATGTTAAAGAAGGAGAATATATGTTTCAAAATTCTAAAATATTAGTTTATAATTTACCAAGCGGAAAAGCCAAAGTAGAGGTATTACTAGATAACGAAAATGTATGGTTGACACAAGCAGCGTTAGCTGATTTATATCAAACATCAACTCAAAATATAAGTATGCATATAAAACATATATATGAAGATGGAGAACTAGAAGAAAGTTCAACTTGTAAGTCTGACTTACAAGTTCGATTAGAAGGAAATAGGGAAGTTAGTCGTAAAATTTTATTCTATAATCTTGAAATGATTATTGCTATTGGCTTTAGGGCAAAAAGTTCTGTTGGAAATACTTTTAGAAAATGGGCAAATAGTATTATTAAAGAATATATGATAAAAGGTTTTGTTTTAGATGATGAAAGACTTGAAGATCCTACAAGATTTGGTAGAGATTATTTTGATGAATTGCTGCTTAGAATTAGAGCAATTAGAGCATCTGAAAAAAGATTATACCAAAAGATTTTAGAAATATATTCCACAAGCATAGATTATAATAATAAGCTAGCAGATACAATATTGTTTTTTAAAACTGTGCAAAATAAATTGCATTATGCAGTATCAGGCGAAACTGCAGCTGAGATAATATATACAAGGGCTGATGCTTCTAAGGATAATATGGGATTAACAACTTGGAAAGGTGAATCTGTTCAAATAGATGATGTTAAAATAGCGAAAAATTATTTAAGTAAAGAAGAAATAACATCACTTAATAAAATTGTTACTATGTATTTGGATCATGCTGAGGAGATGGCAAAAGAAGGAATTCCAATGCATATGAGTGATTGGAAAAAAGTTTTAGATGAATTTTTGAAATTTGAAAGAAAAGATATTTTAATAGGACCAGGAAAGATTTCTCATCAATTGGCTATTCAAAAAGCTACCAAAGAATATGAAAAATACGATAAAACAAGGATTGAAACTATTGAAATGTTGCGTTTGCCTAAAATTGATGAATAATCATTCATCTATTAATTTATATAATCATTAAATATATTTCAAAAAATAAGATTTCACTTTAATTCATTTTAGTGAAGTCTTTTTTTAGCAAGAGAAATATGTCCTGACAACGAAATTGGCTGAGCTCTACTAATAAAAAAAACTATCAAAACTATGTACCTTTTCGACAAAATACGACATAATTATGCGTAGAGAGTTTCGCAGTTGATTTTGTTTCTTTTGGTGCATTTGAACTTGTGTAGCTACAATTTTGAAATCATACAAATAAAATTTGACAATTTTATTTCATATGACAATAACAAAAATTAAAGCTTAACATTTTAAATATATTAAGTCTTTTTAATTTTATTTAATATAATACAAATACTTAGTATTTTTATTCTTATACGATTATGTATGTATAATAGTTTGTGTAATTTTATGCGCTAAATTATACTTTTTTATAATTATGTGGTATAATAAACATAAATAATCAAGTAAAATATTAAAATATTTTTTAATTGTATTTATAAATAAAAAAAGAGCGCAAAAAGACTTATCAGTTTAAAAATCATTAAACTGACAGTATTACGCAAAAAAAGTTAAAATTATTAAATTTTATTTATTTTTGTGATATACTATATTCGTAAATCTGACCTGATTTACAAAGAGAGTGGATAAGTCTAATAAGTTTATTCACACAAGCAAAGAGCGCAACTTTTGGGGCAATATTAGGTTGTGCTTTTTTCTTATAGTAATAAAGTTTTATAGGATTATCTTTTACTTTCTTTCTTACCATACTACGAGCAATTAAAAAGAATATAGATCTAGCTATTTTATTACCTTTTTTGGAGATGCATAAATGTTTACCATCTTTTTTGCCTGATTGGTCTACTATAGGATCAATTCCGATAAAAGCATTAATTTGTTCAGGTTTAGAGAATCTTAAAATATCCCCTAATTCAGCTATTAGTCTAGCACAAGTAATCTCGCCAATTCCAGGGATAGATCTAATAACAGTAAAATGAGGTGTTGTTTTAGCTAGTTCAATAAGTTTAGATATAATAGTATTTTGTATACTTAATAAAAGTTTTAATTGTTTTATAGTATCAAGTAGGAATAAAGTAGTATAAGAATCTAAAGAACAACCAGATATAATATTTGAAGCATAATTTTTAAGTTTAGTAGCTTTATTTTCAGAATAAGATTTACTATGTTTTATTTCGCTAAAAAATATGATCGAGTAAAAGAAGCAATGATCTTCACGCTTATATGTGGATTTAGTTTAATGTTAGTTACTTGTATAGTTCTGTTTGTTCTTGCAGAAAATATTATGACCGCCTTTGTATCAGGAGATGCGGCAGTTGTTTCAATAGGATGTAGAGCAATTAGATATCAATGTATTGCTATGCCATTCTTAAGTTTGAATGTAATTTCTAATATGTCATTCCAATCAACAAAGAAAAAGTTTAAAGCAACTATTTTATCATGTTGTAGACAAGGGATTTTCTTTATACCATTTATTTTTGTGTTACCGATGATATTTAAATTAAACGGTATTGAAATGACTCAAGCTTTATCAGATTTCTGTACATTCTTATTTACAATTCCTTTCTTTATTGGATTTGTAAAAGAGTTAAATAAAAAGATAAAGGAATCAAATAATGAATTAATTTAAAAAAGGTCCGAGTATAATATATATTATACTCGGATATGTTTTTATAATTTGATATAACTGTTGACAGTTATAATAATATGTGTTATAATATTATTGGTGATATAATGTTAAAAAAATATTTACAAGAAAAAAAGATATCGGTATATAAATTATCAGAAATGTCTGGTGTTCCATATACAACCTTAAATGAACTAATTAATGGTAAAAAAAGTATTAAGGATTGTAAAATTAAAACTGTTGAAAGTATTGCTTCAAGCTTAAATTTGTCAATAGAAAGAACTCTTTCAATGTTAAATAATAAACAAGTTGTTTTGTCTGATTCATGGGAAAAGAATAAAGAAAAGATTTTTTACTTTCCAATTGTTGAGAATAATGATAATTATGATTGTGGAAGAATTCATCCTTTAATGCAGAAGAAGGTAAATGAGATATATAAATTTGTAAAAAAAGAAAAAGCAGTTGAAAAAGTAATTATCTTTGGAAGTGCTGTTAATATTAGATGTAATAAAAAAAGTGATATAGATCTTGCGGTAAAATTAAAAGATGATTGTTTTAATTTAGAAAATCAAAACCAAATATCGGAAGAAATTCAAAGCATTACAGATTATAATGCAGATATTGTTTGGCTTAATAAGATTGATCCAGAAACCCAATTATATCGTAATATTAGTTTGAAAGGAGTAGTTGTTTATGAGTAAATTATTAGCTCGTGCTAAAGCAAAAAGATTTAGTGCTGAAAATAGTTATAATAATATGGCCCTTGATGATGCGTATATTGATGAGTGTTGTTTTAACTTACAACAAGCAATTGAATTTTGTCTTAAGTATTTAGTAGAGATGTCAGGTGAAGCTTATATTGAAAACCATGATATAAGAGCACAAATGAATAAGTTAAAGAAAATGGATAAATATTTTCCATGTGAAGAAAAACTTAGATTTATGGCATCAACTATTAATTCATGGGAAGTAGATACGAGATATAATGATAATTTTGTAGCTTTACTAGAAGATATTGATGAGGCAAGAGATATTGCTGATGAATTAATTGAATACTGTGAAAAACAGGTTAAAACATTTGAACGATAGATTATATTAGTGGTATAAATGAAATGGTAAAAATATATAAAGAAAGATTATTAGAAAGAAAACTGAATACATATTTTGTCTGTGTTGCAGATAGTGATAATAATATATATAAAGAAGAAGTTGTTCCCGCTAATCCGACATGTAATTGTTATTCTATCGGAAAAGCTTTTACGGTTTTAGCAATAGGTCTTTTATATGATAAAGGATTATTAAATCCAGATGATAAACTGGTTAAAGTTTTAGAAAAATATATTCCAGCTGATATTGATCAAAAATGGTTAAAAGTAACAATTCATGATGTACTTCTTCATAAAGTTGGTTTCGGATGTGGAATGCTTGATATCGATTGTGAAGACGCATCCCTTTATCCTACAAATGATTATCTCCAAATTATTTTTAATACGAAATTAAAATATGAACCGGGAACAGTTTATCAATATACCGATGCTGCTTACTACTTATTATCAAGAGTGGTATCTGAACTTGAGGGTATTGATCTAGCAGATTACTTGCGGCCGATTTTAATGGATAAAATGAAATTTAAAGAATTTGCTTGGAGTAGATGTCCACATGGTTATTCAATGGGAGCTACTGGACTATATTTAAGAACGGAAGATTTAGTTAAATTAGGTATTTTATTTTTAAATAAAGGGCTTTGGATGAATGAAAGAATAATCTCTGAAGAATGGGTTGACAAAGTTTTATCAAATGGATATGAATTTAGTTATTTAAAAAATGGTTGGTATGGAAAAGGTGGAATGAGGGGGCAACTTTTAATTTTTAATCTAGAGAAGAAAAAAGCGGTTGCTTGTCATTCTTATGAAAGTAGAATACCATATGAGATATTTATAGAAGAATAAAAATTATTAAACCTCAAATTATTTGAGGTTTTTAAAAATTATATGAGAGATAAATGTTGAAATTGAATTATTTGTTTTCATGTATATGTTTTCGCAATTGTGATATAATATAGTTGAAATGGTATCGCAATTGTGAAGAAAGGAATTGTGTTATAGAGTTTTAAAAAAACACATTGTGTATTAATAGCATATTTAGGATTTAAAGTCACTTGTATAAGTGACTTTTTAATTAATTTCTTGAACTTCTATATATCATATGATATAATAAAGTTATAAAAGGAGCTGTTATTATGGATATTAAAATTTCACAAGATATGAAATTAGTAAGAGAATTGTTAGGCATATCACAAGCAGATCTTGCTGAAGAATTAGGAGTTGAAATATTAACGATTCAAAGAATAGAGAATGAAGTGACTAGAACATCTAAAAGAACAATAGAAAATTTTTATAATTTTGTATATAATAAAAAGATATATTTAAATAAAATTAAAGAAATGTTTTATTTGGAAGATTTAAGAGAAGAAAAACTTTTATTTCATGGCTCAAAAAACAATATAGATACCAAAAGAAGTAGAAAAAATAATGATTTTGGACAAGGATTTTATTGTGGTGAATCATATGAACAAGCAGCAGCTTTTGTTGAAAACTTTGAAGACTCTAAAATTTACTATTTTGCTTTTGATACAAAAAATTTAAAATCGCTTAAATATATAGTTGATCAAAACTGGATGTTAACTATTGCTTATTTTCGAGGTACATTAGATAAATACAAAGAACATCAAAAAATAAAAAAGTTAATATCAAAGTTAAACGAAGCAGATTATATAATAGCCCCGATTGCTGATAATAAAATGTTTAGAATAATAGATTCATTTATCCGTGGAGAAATAACAGATGAACAATGTAAGCATTGTCTTTCGGCAACCAATCTTGGATATCAATATGTTCTATTAACAGATAATGCTATTGGGAAACTTAGAACATTAGAATGCTGTTATATGCCTGTTGATGAAAGAAAGAATTATAGAAGAATAAAAACGGAAGATAATAAAATTAGTGAAGATAAAGTAAGACTTGCTAGAATAAAATATAGAGGAAAGGGTCAATATATTGACGAGATACTAAAATGATAAAAATAGACAATAATGGATTAATATTATGTGATATACAATCGGAATTATTTGAAGAATCACTTTCTTTAAAGTGTAGTACTGAAGTTTTTATTCGCAGATTTATGAATTCAAAAGTTGTAGGAATGTTTGATAAGGGGCAAATACTAGAGGATACATTAACAATTAAGGATATTTTTGACTGTTTAGACGATGAATATGGAGTTAGTAGTTATGGAAAAATAAAATATAATAAAAATGAACTATATTGGATAGGACATTTTTATAGATATTTTTCGTATACCTATAATCTTTCATCAAAACAAGTATATAAATTAATTAAGCCAAAAGAATTAAGAATTTTGTATAAAGCATATCACACATTTGATACAAAGTTTGCTATAGAAAGAATATTGGAAACTAAGAAAATCAATTTAAATATAGATTATAATGAAAAAGGTTTAGAGTTATTAAGAAAAAAGATTAATAATCAAAATACTTATTATGTAAACTTAAGCGACGAAGAATTAAAAACAATAAAAGAAAATGGTAATGATATAGAGTTTCAAATTAATAATGGTAATGCGATTAAGTTGAATGATGTTTTAATATATAAAAACGAAGTTAATGAAGAAGTTTTTAAAGCAAGAGTAGTAGATATGTATTTATATAAGAGTTTTGAAGAATTGTATAATGAACATCATAAGTTAACAAAAGAGCATGAACAAAAATTATACGAATTATTAAATAAATATTCAAAAGAGGAACTTAATCAACAGGGCATTTTAACAATTAAAGTAGAGGGAATCGGAAGGTTTCAAAAAAGTTTATTCAATAATTGAAAATAAAATGGATATATGGTATAATAAGATGCGGGAATATGAGAGTTTAAACACATATTGTGCTTAATTCCTACAAAATAGTAAAAAATAGAAAGAGGTATTTACATTATGAAAACAATTGATTTAAGCAAATACGGTATTACTGGTGCTAAAGAAATTATTTACAATCCTTCTTATGAAGAATTATTTGAAGCTGAAACAAATCCAGAATTAACTGGTTTTGAAAAAGGGCAAGTTACTGAACTTGGTGCAGTAAATGTTATGACTGGTGTTTACACAGGTCGTTCGCCTAAGGACAAATTTATTGTAATGGATGAAAATTCAAAAGACACTGTTTGGTGGACAAGTGATGAATTTAAAAATGACAACCATCCATGTAGTGAAGAAACTTGGAAAGAATTAAAAGAACTTGCTGTTAAACAACTTTCTGATAAGAAGTTATATGTTGTAGATTTATTCTGTGGTGCTAATAAAGATACTAGAATGGCAATCAGATTCATAATGGAAGTTGCTTGGCAAGCTCATTTCGTTAAAAATATGTTTATTAACCCAACTGCAGAAGAATTAGAAGACTTCGAACCTGATTTCGTTGTTTATAACGCTTCTAAAGCTAAAGTTGAAAACTACAAAGAATTAGGATTAAATTCTGAAACAGCAGTAGTATTTAACATCACTTCTCGTGAACAAGTTATCTTAAATACTTGGTACGGTGGAGAAATGAAAAAAGGTATGTTCTCAATGATGAACTACTACTTACCACTTAAAGGTATGGCATCAATGCACTGTAGTGCAAACACAGATATGAATGGAGAAAATACAGCATTATTCTTCGGATTATCTGGAACTGGTAAAACTACACTTTCTACAGATCCAAAACGTTTATTAATCGGTGACGATGAACACGGATGGGATGATAAAGGTGTATTCAACTTTGAAGGTGGATGCTATGCTAAAGTTATTAACCTTGATAAAGAATCTGAACCAGATATCTATCGCGCAATTAAACGTAACGCCTTATTAGAAAACGTTACTGTAGATGAAAATGGAACTATCGATTTCAAAGATGGATCAACTACAGAAAATACTCGTGTTTCTTATCCAATCAATCATATCGAAAAAATCGTTCGTCCTGTATCTGCTGCACCTGCTGCTAAGAACGTTATCTTCTTATCAGCTGACGCATTCGGAGTACTTCCTCCAGTATCAGTATTAACTCCTGAACAAGCTCAATACTATTTCTTATCAGGATTTACTTCAAAACTTGCTGGAACAGAACGTGGAATTACTGAACCAACTCCAACATTCTCAGCATGTTTCGGGCAAGCATTCTTAGAATTACACCCAACTAAATATGCAGAAGAATTAGTTAAGAAAATGGAAGCAAGTGGAGCTAAAGCTTACCTTGTTAACACTGGATGGAATGGTACTGGAAAACGTATCTCTATCAAAGACACTCGTGGAATCATCGATGCTATCTTAGATGGATCAATTTTAAAAGCTGAAACTAAAGTTGTTCCTCACTTCAATTTAGAAGTTCCAACATCTTTACCAGGTGTTAACCCAGCTATCTTAGATCCTCGCGATACTTATGAAGATGCACAAGTTTGGGAAGAAAAAGCTCAAGATTTAGCTAATCGTTTCGTTAATAACTTCGTTAAATATACAGGTAACGAAGCTGGTAAAGCATTAGTTAAAGCTGGTCCAGTTGTTAAATAGTTTACAACTAAATTAAAAATAATCTCAGGATATTAATCCTGAGATTTTTTATTATGCAATTTTTTAAAAAATATGACAGATATTGATTATAGAATTTGTTGAGAAAGAAAAAAATATGTGATATAATAAACTTGACATAATTTTATGGGAGGACTATATGGAAAAATTATTTCATTTAAAAGAAAATGGTACGAAAGTATCTACTGAAATTATTGCGGGATTAACAACATTCTTCGCAATGTCTTACATTATTATCGTTAATCCAGGTATTCTTGAAGGAGCTGGTATGGAATGGGGTGCAGTATTTTTAGCAACTATCATTTCAGCGATTATTGGAACACTTGTTATGGGACTTGTGGCCAACGTTCCTTATGCACAAGCACCTGGTATGGGTCTTAATGCATTCTTTGTTTATACAGTTTGTTTTGGTCTAGGATTTACTTGGCAACAAGCTCTTTCAATGGTATTTATTTGTGGATTGCTTAATATTGTAATTACAGTAACTAAGGTTCGTAAATATATTATTAAAGCTATCCCGCTTAGTTTACAACATGCCATTGGTGGTGGTATTGGTATTTTCGTTGCGTATATCGGATTCCTAAATGTTGGTATGGTTGATTTTGGTGCTGGTGTTCCTGCACTTCCTACATTAAACCAACCAGTATTCTGGGTATTCTTAATTGGGCTTGCTTTAATCATTGTTTTATTAGTATTAAAAGTAAAAGGGGCAATTCTTATTGCGATCGCAATTACAACAGTTATTGGTATTCCATTTGGTGTAACTAGTCTTGGAGAAACTATTAGCTTTAGTGAAGCATGTTCACAACTTCCAACTACTTTCTTAGCAATCTTTAAAGAAGGTGGTATTACTAGTTTATTTGCTGATGCTTCTAAACTTCCACTTGTATTAATTACTATTTTCTCATTTAGTATTTCTGATACATTTGATACAATTGGTACATTCATTGGTACTGGACGTCGTTCAGGTATCTTCTCAGAAGAAGATGAAAAAGCAATGGAAATAAGTACAGGATTTAAGTCTAAAATGGATAAAGCGTTATTTGCTGATGCAACAGCAACATCTATTGGTGCTTTATTAGGTACATCTAATACTACAACATTTGTTGAAAGTTCAGCAGGTATTGGTGCTGGTGGACGTACTGGTTTAACATCAGTTGTTGTAGCAATCTGTTTTGCAATTTCTGCGTTCTTTGCATCATTCATTAGTGCAGTTCCTGCCGCAGCTACAGCTCCTGCTTTAGTAGTTGTTGGTATTATGATGATGAGTTCATTCAAAGATATTGAATGGAATGACTTTGATGAAGCTGTTCCTGCATTCTTTGCTGGTATCTTTATGGCTCTTTGCTATAGTATTTCTTATGGTATCGCAGCTGGATTTATCGCATACATCATTGTAAAAATCTGTAAAGGTAAAATTAAAGAAATTAATCCAATTCTTTGGGTTTGTGCTGGATTATTTATAGCTAACTTTGTTTTACTAGCTTTAATTTAGTAAGTGAAAAAAAGGTGAGGAATTATTCCTCGCCTTTTTATTTACATATCATTTTCTTTTTTCTTCAATTTAGTGTAAAATATATTGTATAAATGAGGTGTATTATGTTACCAAGAGGATTAGTAGAAAAAAATAATGAGTTATATATTAACAAATATTCTTTTAAAGAATTACAAAAAGAATATGGAACACCATTATATATATATGACAAAAAAGAATTGATGACAAATATTGACATTTTCAATCAATATTTTAAGGGAAAGAATTTTGAATCTCAAGTTGTGTATGCATCGAAAGCATTCTTAGTTCCCAAAATGTGTGAAATCATTAGTGAACACAATTGGATGATTGATGCGGTGAGCTTAGGAGATTTATATATCATTGATAATAGTATGGATATTAAAAAAGCAGTATTCCATGGGAATAATAAATCAATGGAAGAATTAAGATTTGCGGTTGAAAAAGAGGTTGGAATAATTGTTGTAGATAACTATGAAGAACTTATTACAATTGGTATGTTAGCTAAAGAATATAAAAAAGTAGTTAAGACAATGTTTAGAGTTAACCCGGGAATTGAAGCTCATACTCATTCGTATATCCAAACTTCATTGTTATCAAGTAAATTTGGAGAAAGCATTTATGATGAAGAAGTTCTTTCAAAAATCATGAATTTCTATGTCAATAATAAACAAGTTGAATTACTTGGTTTCCATTCTCATATTGGATCTCAAATTACCGAAAAAGATGCCTTTTTAAAAAATGCGGAAGTAATGGTTGATTTTACTTTAAAAATGGAAAAAATGTATAATTATCCAATCAAAGAATTAAATCTTGGTGGAGGATTTGGAATTACATATACTAATGAAGAAGTAGATTTAAAAGAAATATTACAAGCCTTTGTGAATAAGTTAGATGAATTAGTAGCAAGTACAAACATCAAGAAAGTATATATTGAACCAGGTCGTTCAATTGTGGGAAGAAGTGGTATGACACTATATACTGGTTCGATGATTAAAAATACTTTTGGGGGGAAGAAATATTTATTCGTTGATGGTGGAATGACAGATAATATTCGTCCAGCACTTTATCAAGCAGTATATGAAGTATTAAATCCGGTAAATCTAAATGGAGAAAAAACACTCGTAGATGTAGTAGGTAAATGCTGTGAATCAGGTGATATTGTTTCTAAAGATATTAAGATTGCTTTCTCTAAAGGAGATCCAATTTTAGTACTTTCAACAGGGGCTTATGGATATTCAATGAGTTCTAACTATAATAGTGCTTTAAAAGCTAAAGTAATTTTAGTAGATGATAATATTGAAGTAATTAGTAGAAAAGAAGAATTACAAGATTTAATGAGATTATATAAGTAAAAGAAAAGGTTCTAATCAAATGATTAGAACCTTGTTTTTTATTTTTCACGTTTTTTAAGAAGAACTAATGTTGAAGCAAGAGTAATAGCACTTAATACTAAGGCTGATAATTCTTTCTTACATCCTGATTTTTCTTCATCTTTATCATCAGTTGGATCTTCTATTTCATCACTAATAAATGAATTAGTTGTTAAGTCATATTTTTTATGATATGTAAGTTCAACTTTACCATTTCCATCATTTAGATTATAACAAATTAAGATGTCAAATTCAATTATTGTTGCATTTGTTAAATCATACTTAACTTCAATTGGTTCATCTAAATATGGATTACGTTTATTATTAATAAATATTCGGTAATATTCTAAAGCTTCATCTTCATCAGTAATTTCCGGAGTAAAGATTAGTTTATTAGTTCCAACATCAATTTTTAATTCACCAAAGTTTGGTGTCTTTTTAGCACTTTCAATAACTCCCGCTACCATTGTTTCAATATCGGTTTTATCTTTTCTATCATAACTAAACATATATTCATATGCGGTGTTAGATGTTAAATTATCAAAAGTAACTTGTCCATCAACAACTTCTTTAGTAACACCATTTAAAGTACATTTAATTTTAGTTGTTGTAGAGAAATCTACACCTGTTGTATCAATATTGAAAGTAATTGAATTATTAGTAATTTTTGTTTCTTTTAAAGTAAAGTCTGCTCGTTTCATTACAACAAGTAAGCAGTTACCAACATTTCTTGGACTATTTGGATCTCCTGAATCGGATGGAGAGTTTTTGACAACAAATTCATTTCCTTCACGAATAAAGAAAGTACTAGATCCTCCACCATCAAGTAATACCGCATCAGTTATACCATAATCTCTCATAAAGGCATTAATTTCTTGTTGATTAGTACCAAACATTTTACGATTTTTTTGGCGACCATCCATTGTTAATAAGCAAACTGTACCATCAGCTTTTTGACCAACGATTGTACGAGGAGCTCTTGTTTTTAAATAACTATCTGAGTGATATTCTGGAAGTTTTCCGTCTTCTGCAAGTAATGCGAAACCACCAATAATACTACTAACATCCGCATATTCACCCGTTAATTCATATTGAACTCTAATATATGTTCCAACAGTTAATAATTCTTGAACTTCTGGATTTTTGCTTGCTACTGCGAATCCTGTTTGAGGAACAGTAGTAGAGGCATCTACTGATGAAATAGCTCCATAACCATAATAACTATTATCATCAGCTTGATAAATAACACGTTCTGCTTTTTCAACAATATAAACATTACCGCTTCCAACTGTTGGAGCTTGGAATTTGCGATTAGAATATGTTCTTTCACCATATTTATTTGTTGTTATGTCGCCAATAACTCGTCCAAAATAAGCACCTGTTTCTCCATCACTTATATCTTCATTAAATTTATCTAAGCTAATGCTTGCAATTTCTGCTCCATATTCATTGTAAATAGTCAAGACTGGAAGAGCAGTTCTTGTTACTTTACTTCCATCAATAAAGACAATTTCTTCAGTTGTGTTAGTATTATAGAAACCGACTCCGTTCCATCCACCAGCTTTATATCTTAACATGTTTCCATCTACAACCTCTAAACCATTTCCTGATTGACCGAAGTCTTTAGTGTTATGCCAGTCATAGAAGTCACCATTGATTCCCCCTAAAACAACGTATTCTGGGTGTTTTTCTTCAAAATCTTTAGCCATTTCGGTTACATCAACCATACTCCAACCGAAGCCATTTTGAATACTCCAAGGAATAACGCATGCATCACTATCACTAGGTATATTTAAAACATTAATTCTTTGACCATACCATTTATTGGTATCAATATATTGTGTACCACCTGTACCTTGATCCCATCCACTAGGCATATCAGTTCTTGTTTCCGCAATAATTTGTTCATGAGTTATATTTTGGAAAATTGTAGATGTATTACTTTCTAATTTTCGATAATATTCATCTTTGTTAATTTCAACCGCACTACTTAAAAAGATTGGGCTGATTAAAAGAGTAATTAATAAAGTAAATAAAAATAATAGTTTTTTCATAATTAAGCTCCTTATATTTAAGATAATAATATTTTATCATAAATAAAAATAATAAACATAAATTTTGTTAAAAAAGAAACCTATAATCATTTGATTATAGGTTTAATAAGGGTTATTTACGTTTTCTAAAGATTAAAGCTATACAGCTTAAACTAATAATACTTAAAGTAATAACTTGTAATTCTTTCTTACATCCGTCTTTGCTTGGAGTAGGAGTAGGCTTAATCTCTGGTTCATCTGGAAGTGGATCAGGAATGTCTGGATCATCTGGATCAGTCGGTTTATCTTCTTTTAGAACTAAAGTTTTGACTTCATCCGTTACTACCTTTTTAGATGTATCATTAACATCAAATAAATTATAAGCTATACTTACTGTATATTCTATTTTATCTAAAGAAGTAGTGTCTAATTTTATTTCAATTGGTTCATCGATATATGGATATCTTTCATCATTGTAAATTATACGAATATATTCTATTGCTTCATCTGGATCTTCAACTATTGGTTCAAAAGTAATTTTATCATCTTTAATATCAATTTTCCAATCAGTAATTTGTGGAAGAGTTTTTGCTGTTTTTGTTGTTCCATTAAGCATAGCGTCTACGCCACTAGCATCTTTTGTATCATATGTGAAAGAATAAGTATATTCTGTCATTTTTTCTAAACCATTGATAGTTACTTTACCATCAACAACTTTTTCAGTAATACCATTTACGGTACAATAAATATCAGTAATCTTTGTCATATCCGCTTTACTTGTATTAACATTAAATGTTAAGCTTGTATCTGTTGCTTCTACCGAATCAACGCTTAAACCACTATCTTTAACAACAAAGAATAAACCTGTTAAAATTGAACGTTCACCACCATCACGAGGAACATTGACACAATCAAAGCCACCTTCAGCGTTACGCCAAACAGCAGTTACACTTCCTCCTCCATCATCTTGATAAGCAGTAACAACACCATATTGTTTTAATAAAGCATTGATTTCCCAACCATTTAGACCAGCAATCTTTTTATTAGTTGTCATATCAGCTGTAATTAATACATATGTTCCATCTTCCTTAATACCAAAAACACTACGTGAATAAGTAGAAGTATTGTAAGAGCCATTTACATCCATATCTACGCCGTTTAATCTTTGGATTGAATGATATCCAGATGCTGCTTCAACCTTATTTAAAGCGTCGTTTGCGTAACTATATTGAACTCTAACGCGGACATTTGTATCTAATAAACTAGTTAAATTTGAATCATTTGAGTCAATAACAAATTGACCTTTGGTAAGAGTAAATGAATTATTTACTTGATCAATTGTTCCACGTCCAAAGACTGAATCAACTGCCCAATGACCTTTATAAGTATAATTTCTTGAGTTATTCATATATGCAAATTCAGCTTTAGAAACGATATATAAGCTATTTGAACTGTTAACGGCTACTTCTTCATAAGCTTCTTTACTATTTACATAAGAAAACCAAACTGTTGTTCCACTAGCTGATGGAGATTGGTTAACTCCTTCAACTGGATGTTTTGATAAAACGACACCAGATTCATCAATAATTTCCACATATAAACCTTCAACGGAATTTACATCAATAAAACCATTAGTTGAACCATCATTTGTGAAAGCAATCGCGTTTGAACTAGTTCCGGTCATTGTATATGGAAAACGACGTTCACCTTCCATAATAATTGGATAATATGGTTGCCATTCATAGTAGTCTTGACCTTTAGAAATTGTTTCTGTACCAAAGTCCATAATATATTGGTCGGCGTTAATACCACCAACAACTCTCCATCCTGGATGTGCTTTTTCATAGTTCGCTGCAAGCTTTGACAAAGTTGTTCGATTATTACGATAGTTTTGATAATGAGCTGACCAAACAACAAGTTTTGATGACACGCCATCAGTTTTCATTGAGAACATGTTAATGTGTTGTTCACCCGTTGCAGTTTCACCTGTTATTTTATTCCATTTAACACCATAGAGATTGGTTTCAATATTTTCATTTGTTTGAAAAAAATACTTATTAGTATCATCAAAAGTTTTTATACCCGCACTATATACTAGAGTTGATGTTCCAAATAAGAGAAACATGGAAAAGATTAGGGTAAGTGAAATTAGTTTAATTTTTTTCATTAATAGTAACCTCCTATTATAACTATACATAAATTATAATGTTTTTGAAAACGTTTTTCAAATAAAATGATTAATAAATATATACCAAATTATTGAAAATATTGTCAAGATGTGCTATATTAAAATTAATTTTAAAAAAGGTGTGATAATTATGGTACGAATAGCGAATGAAAAAGATATTTATGGAATATATGAAATTATTAAAGATGCCAAAAAACTTTTGAAAGAGAGTGGTTCTGATCAATGGCAAGATAAAGATAATTATCCTAGTCTTGATACAATTACCTCATATGTTAGAACTCGTTCAATGTATGTTTACGAAGAAAACTATGAAATAGTTGGATGTTTAGCGTTATGTAGAGGAATAGATGAGGCCTATTTAGAAATTGATGGAAAGTGGCTCAATGATGACGTTTACTTTGTGATGCATTTGATGGCCGTTAAAAATGGTCATTATCATAAAGGCGTAGCAAAGACTTTAATAAAAGAACTATCGAAAATTGCCTATCAAGAAAATGTATATAATATTAGAATTGATACCAAAAAAGAAAATATTAAAATGACAAATCTTCTATTAAAAATGGGATTTGTAAAAACAGGAGTGATCACTCTAAAAAGAGATGCGGTTATAGATCCATTACGAGATGCTTATCAACTGATCATAGATAAAGAAATGTTTGAAGATAAAAAAGAAGAAGTTAATAGGAAAAAATCGCATCCTAAAAAAATGTTAGATTTTATAGTTAAGACCATGAATGGGATGGCTTATGGGTTGTTTGCAACATTAATTATTGGAACAATCATTGGAACGATTGCGGGAATGTTTCCAAGTGATAATTTTGTTAATGCGTTTTTAATGGGCTTATCAAGTTTATTAAAACTTTTAACTGGCGTAGGAATTGGAATCGGGATTGCCTGGAGTATGAAGCTTGATGGTTTAAAACTAATTTCTGCTAGTGTTGCGGGGGGAGTGGCATCATATTTTTCAAAAATTAAAATTTGGGAATTGTTTGGAGGAATTGGAATAGAGGAATACTTTAAACAAAATACAGGTTTTACAATTGGTGATCCGCTTTCTGTTTATTTGGTAGTAATTATTACCATCATATTAATAAATTTAATCTTAAAGAAGAAAACTCCAGTAGACATTATTATTATTCCGTTACTTACACTAGTAATATCAGGATTAATTTCGGTTGTTATTTGTGGGCCTGTTTCTTATATTACAACAGTAATCGGTAAATTTGTTAATGAAGCAACCGAATATCAACCATTATTAATGGGAATTATTATTTCTGTAATAATGGGAATGGCTTTGACTGCTCCTATTTCATCAGCAGCGATTGCTGCTGCATTAAATTTATCTGGTTTGGCTGGTGGCGCAAGTGTAATTGGATGTGCAGTACAAATGGTCGGGTTTGCGGTAATGAGTAGAAAAGACAATAACGTTGGTACGGTTTTATCGGTAGGTATTGGAACAAGTATGTTACAGTTTAAAAATATTTTGAAAAAACCGATTATTTGGTTGCCAACCATAATTGCTTCAGCAATTCTAGGTCCTGTAGGAATTATATTTTTTGGATTAAAATGTAATTCAAGTGGAGCGGGAATGGGAACTAGTGGACTTGTTGGTATTTTTGGTACAATTGAAGAAATGGGTGGCCTTCAAAATTCATGGTTACCGATTCTATTACTTTTAATTGTTCTGCCAATTATACTAGTGTATATTTTTGATGTAATTCTTCGAAAATTAAACATAATCAAAAAGGATGATCTTAAGATATAAATGTGGAAAAATAATTCCACATTTTTTATTTTTTTCGAAAAACTTTATTTTCCCCTTGATTATATTTAAACCCTTTAAAATATAAAAATTAAATGATATAATATGTAAAGAAGGGATTATCTAAAATAAAAAGGTGGATTATAATGAATAATAACGAAATCATAAAATACAAAACGAATGAATATGAACTAGATGTAAGAATAGATTATGAACGAAATACGGTATGGTTAACAACCAATCAAATTGCTGAAATATTCCAAACTAAAAAACAAAATA
>JAFTPH010000026.1 GCA_017463365.1 Bacilli bacterium | reverse complement strand
GGTCCAATTGGTGAGGCTGGTCCTGTTGGTCCACAAGGTCCAATTGGTGAGACTGGTCCTGTTGGTCCACAAGGTCCAATTGGTGAGGCTGGTCCTGTTGGTCCACAAGGTCCAATTGGTGAGGCTGGTCCTGTTGGTCCTCAAGGTCCAATTGGCGAAACTGGTCCCGCTGGTCCTCAAGGTCCAATTGGTGAGACTGGTCCCGCTGGTCCTCAAGGTCCAATTGGTAAAACTGGTCCTGTTGGTCCTCAAGGTCCAGCTGGAGGTATTCTTAATTATGCAGATTTCTTCGCAATCATGCCACCTGACAATTCAGCTACTGTAGCTCCTGCCACTGATGTTTCCTTTCCACAAGATGGTCCTAATGGAAATTCAGGAATTACAAGAACAAGCGCCAGTTCTTTTAATTTAGCTGAAATCGGAACATATTTAATATTTTTCCAAGTTAGTATAACTGAAGCAGGACAACTAGTTTTATCCCTAAATAATGAAGAATTAGATTATACTGTAGTAGGTCGTGCAGGAGGTACAACGCAAATATCTGAAATGGCCATTATTTCAACAAATGTCGCCAATTCTATTTTGACTGTTAGAAATCCCGCTAGCAACCCTGCAGCATTAACAATTACACCGGTTGCTGGAGGAGCCAGTCCAGTATCAGCACATTTAGTCATTCTACAATTAAGTTAATTTTATATTAAAATTAAAGAACTGAGATTTTAATCATCATTAACGATGATATCTCAGTTCTTTTTTTTATTAGCTATTTATAAATTAAATTTTTTTACATTATTGATAAAAATAGATGATATATAATTACAACAATTAGGGCAGGTAACATATTACCAACTTTTATTTTATCTTTCATCAAGAAATTAAATCCAATCGCTGCAACCATTGCATATCCTACCATACTAAATGAAGTAATAAAATCGGATGGCATAAAATCTCCTAAAAAATAAAATAAAAGAGTTAATAATCCTTGATATACAATTACTGATATACCAGATAATGCAACCCCAAATCCTAAGGTTGAAGCAAGAGCAATGGACGTAATTCCATCAAGTGCAGATTTTAAATAAATTGTGTTAGGATTACCTATTGCAGATTCCATAGAACCAATTATTGCCATTGAACCAACACAATAAATTAAAGTAGCAGTGATAAAACCTTCAGCAATTTTTCCTTTATTTACTTTCTTTTCAATTTTTAAAGCAAAGTTATTCATATGATCTTCAATTTTTAAAAACTCACCAATAAATGTTCCAATCGCAATTGCCATTATTAATAATAAAGTTCCATTTGAAGAAAGGATACCTTCTTCTACAGTAATCATATTTTCAATTACACCAATAATACCAATTAAAAGAACGACAATTCCCATTGCTTTTAATACTGAATCACAAGTTTCTTTTTTAATAAATTTTTTAAAAATTAATCCAATAATTGATCCAAGTATAACAGTTCCAGCATTAACTAAAAATGCGAACATAATATCACTTCCTTTTTATTTAGTATTAATTATAACACATTTTGAAAAATTTGGTTAATATTAGCAAAAAAAGTTCAATAGAAATATATCTATTGAACTGATTTTATTATTTTATAGACTATCTCCAAAATCTTCTTTGAATTTAGCAACTAGTTTTTCTTGCCAATCACTAGTTGGTTCAAGTCTTCCGATGAAGAAACGCATTACAGATGGTTCTTCAACAAATCTTAATCCACCAATTAATTCACGATTTTCATATAACCATGCAAGACGATCAGCGATAAATCTAACTTGTGATAAAGTAAATACACGTCTTGGTAAAGCTAAACGAACAAGTTCACATGAAGCAATATGTTCAGATCCATCAGGATTTTTTTCTTCACTTAATGTTCCTCTTTCCATTCCTCTTGCACCACTAACAAGATAGATTGCAGCAACAAGTGAAGCAGCTTGATATTCTTCTCCTTTAATATGTCCAACAAATTCACGAGCATTAAGGTGAAGTCCAAGTCCTCCTGGAGGAGTAACAATTGGGACATTGTATTCAGTTAAGATTCGCGCAAATTCTTCGATAAATTCTGGTCCATGAGAAATCATATCCATATCGACTGCTTCTTCTAATCCAACTGCAACTGCTTCCATTTCTCTTGTTGACATACCACCATATGTTAAGAAACCTTCATAAACAGGGATTAAAACTTTCATTTTATCATATAGAGCTTTATCATCAATGACAATTCCGCCACCTTTAGCACTACCAAGTTTACGAGCAGAGAAATAAACGATGTCAGCACATTTACTAATTTCTAAAGCAATTTCAGCGATTGTCATATCTGCACATTTTTCTTCACGAATTTTATTAAAATATAAGTTATCAGTAATTAATGATGCATCAATCATTAATGGGATATTATATTTTTTACAAATAGCTTTAGTATCTTGAACATTACCTAAACTTACAGGTTGTCCACCAATAAGATTAGTTCCCATTTCAATACGAACAAATGGAACATGTTCTGGTCCTACTTCATTAATTAATTTTTCTAATTTTACTAAATCAATATCACCTTTAAATGGTTCGCTACTTGTTGTTTCAATAGCTTCATCTTTAAAGATTTCTTCAACACGTCCACCCGCTAAAACAATATGAGTTTTAGTAGTTGTAAAGTGATAGTTCATTGGAACAACATCACCTGGTTTAACTAATGTTTTAGCTAAAATATTTTCACATGCACGACCTTGGTGAGCAGGTAAGAAATATTTTTTACCAAAGAATTTTTGAACAGCTTCTTCTAAACGATAGAATGTTGCACTTCCAGCATATGAGTCATCAGCAATCATCATAGCTCCAAGTTGACGATCACTCATCGCATTAGTTCCGCTATCAGTAAGCATATCTAAATATACATCACTATTACGTAATAAGAAAGTATTGTTACCAGCTTCTTGAATTGCCTTTAATCTTTCATCAATCGGTAATAAATTTAATTTTTGTACTATTCTAACTTTATGCATTTCTAAAGGTAGATTCTTTTCTTTAAAAAATTTAATTCTTGACATTTTTTTATCTCCTATTTTTTAAACAAATTTTTACATAACCTTATATATTTTACCACAAATCTCTTTTTTTCTCAAGCGTTTATGATAAAATAAAAAAGGTTATAGTAAACTATAACCTAATTATTCAAAATAGCTTCTTGAGTTAAATTAATTTTCAAACTCTTTAGTACTTGAGCATCTTCATATGATAATACGACAGTTGAATGAGCTTCAATTCCTTTTAACTCTTTAAGCATCTCTAAAGCCTCTTCAACAATTGGATTAGTTGTGGCAGAAATAGATAAAGCAGTTATTAAGTCTTGCGCATTTAATCTTAGATTATCAGACTGTAAAACTTCTCTTTTTAACTTTTGAAGTGGTTCAAAAACATTTGGAGAAATTAATTTTAATTTATCTTTAATTCCTGATAAATATTTAATTGAATTAAGAATAGCTGCCGAAGTCGCTGTTAAAAGAGATGATTGTTTACCAGTGATAACTGTTCCATCTGGCATCTTCATTGCTAAAACCGGACGTTGTTCTTTTTCTGCCTTATTCATCGCGATATCAACAATTGGACGATCACAAACATGAACACCTAATTGCCCCATAATTAATTTTTGTTTCTTAACTACAGATTCACTAGTTTTACCAAATAAAACATTTAATTTTGTTTCAAAATATCTTCTAATAACTTCTTGTTCACAAGCTTTTGTAACAGCCTCTTCATCTTCAATACAGAATCCTACCATATTAACTCCCATATCAGTAGGAGATTTATATGGACATTCTCCATATATTTTTTTGAATAAAGCTTCTAAAATTGGATATACTTCAACATCACGATTATAGTTAACTGCTAATTCATTATAAGCATTTAAATGGAAAGGGTCAATCATGTTTACATCATTTAAATCAGCAGTTGCTGCCTCATACGCTAAATTTACTGGATGTTTTAAAGCTAAATTCCAAATTGGGAATGTTTCATATTTAGCATACCCAGCTCTAATTCCATTTTTATTTTCATGATATAATTGAGACAAACAAGTTGCCATTTTCCCACTTCCAGGACCTGGTGCAGTAACAACAATTAATGAACGAGTTGTTTTAACATAATCATTCTTACCAAAACCCTCTTCACTAACAATCTTGTCTGTGTCTACTGGATAACCATCTATTTGATAATGATAGAATAGTGGAATTCCTCTAGCTGCTAATTTTCTTCCAAATACTTTAACAGCTGGTTCTTTATTATATTTAGTAACAACAACACTTCCAACATATAAATTCATTTTATTGAAAGACTCTATCATTCTAAACACTTCATCTTCGTAAGAGATACCATAATCTCCACGCATTTTAGATGTTTGAATATGTCCAGCACTAATAGTAATAATTATTTCTACTTTATCTCTTAAACCAAATAACATTTGAACTTTAGAATCGCTCTCAAAACCAGGCAAAACTCTTGATGCATGATAATCATCAAATATTTTACCTCCAAACTCTAAATATAATTTATTATTAAATTTGGCAATTCGCTCTGATATTTTTTTCGCTTGAAGTTCTAGGTATTTTTCATTATTAAAGGCTGACATAACTTCCTCCTCATTTGGTTTAAAAATAATCACTCATATATTGTACTAAAAAAAGAATATTTTTACAAGTTTTGTGATAAAGAATAAACACCTGCAAATTTAGCAGGTATTTTTAATTAATTATAAATATCGTTTTAAATATCTAGGATTAATTTCACTTATTTTCAAAACAATTAAAACATCTAAGCTATTAAAGTCTCTATCAATATAAATTCCATTACCAATTGTTGCACCTAAACGCAAATAACCTTTAATAAGAGGGGGCATATTTTTTTTAGCAACTTCTTCTTGATAATCATTTAATATCTGCATATCAATGGCTGAATCTTGATTTACATTACATCTAATCTCCGTTGGTGATAAATTATTGTGATATAAATAACTAAATACATCTTCAAATTCACGATAATCTGTTCCATGGAATGAAGCAGTACCAACCATATATTCCATATTTTCTTCAATCGCGTATCTAATTATGCCACTCCAAAGTAATCCAATAACAGAACCATCACGATATTCTTCTTTAACCACCGCACGACCCAATTCCATTAGTTCATATTTTTTTAAAGGTGTTAGATCAAATTCACTTTCTGTTAGAAATGGCATTTCACCTAATAAATGGCTCTTTTTTATAATCCTATATGTTCCCACTACTTCATTTGTATTAGTATCTACTGCGATAAGATGATCACAAACTTTATCATATGCATCTGTATCAAGTTGTTCATCATTTTGATTATTGATATTGTAATTTAATAATAAATCAAAATATCTTAAACGATATAGTCCTTCGTATTCTTCTTTCGTTTCAGCAAGTTTAATCCTAATGTTTCCCTTCTCAAAACTCTTCATATATTATTCCCCTTGTTTTTTAATGCATCTTTCTTACGATAATATAATTGTAATGCTAAATCAAAAGATGTTGTACATAAATTAATACAATAAAAAATAAAAGCAATACCAATATTATCAGATATAATTTTACTTGCGATACCAAAGATGTACCCAGTAATAATTAAAATAATAAATAATGGACTCTTACCTGCCGCTGTTTTGGCTTTTAAAGTTTTAATAATTGAAATTGGCCATGAGAAACCAAAACATAATATCATAATTATTTCAAATGTTTCTGCAAATATAGCCATTGTTTGTGGATCTATTAATAAAAAATTGAACATAAATATTCCTCACCTATTTTTTAATATACACCTATTATACTCTTATTTACTAAAAAATTCAAATATAATATAAGAAAAGGTATAGAATAATCTATACCCTTTTGTTACATTTCAATAGTAATTTTACTTGTTTTATTTTTACTCTCTACTGTATTATTAGTTTCTATTTTATTAGCTTTTATTTCTTTATTACAATAAATTATACCGCCAGCTTTAACAGTATCAGCCTCAATTTTTTCACAAGTTAGATTCCCACCTACTGAAACATTTCCTCTAATATCCGAACAATTAAGTTCGCATCCAGCAGCAACGTTTCCACTAATATTCGCACAAGAAATATCACAACCTGCGCTAGCATTCCCTGTAATATTAGCACAATTAATATCACAACCTGCTCTAACATTACCACCAATAGCTGAAGTATTAACATCTTGATTGGCATCAACATTACCTTGAACATTACCTTTTATAGTTACAGTAGATGAACTTACAACATTTAAAGTATCTCCTTCAATAGTAACTTTTACTTCATTTTGCTTTTTCTTTAATTCTTCTAAATCCATTATTCCCATAATTTCATCTGAGGTTGCAATAACAAAATATAAAGTATTTTCTTCTACATTAGTTAAATTACATTTAACAGTTTTTCTACCAAATAATTCATCAATTGATACATTAAATATTTCAGCAAGTTTTGGTAATAAGTCAATATCAGGTTTTGTATTACCATTTTCCCATTGACTTACTGCTTGATAACTAATAAATAGTTTTTCAGCAAGTTCATTTTGAGTCATTCCACATTCTTTTCTTAGTTTTTGTATTTGTTCGTTAAAAGCCATATTATTCTCCTTATATTTTATTTAAATGATCATTTACACTTAAATTATATAATACTTATCTTTCAAAAACAATAAAGAGGTTTTTGAATGAACTCAAGCACTACTTTAGTTAGTATAAAATATCTCTATTTATTTGTCAATTTATTAATTAATATTGTTTGTATGTAATAGAAAACACTTATAATACTATAAACAAGATAATTTTTCTCTTAATTTAAAGATTTACACCTATTTTAATGATTTTTAAATATACCTATTTTTTATTTTACTCCTAAAAATGATATAAAATTAGTTAATAATTAAGAAATATATTATAAATCTTAATTATCATTACATTTTTACTTCCAGTTATTTTAAGATTAATAGAGAATTAAGAAATGTAACTACCAGTTAAGATAGTTACATTTCTTAATTTTATAAATTTTAATACTATTTATATTAATTACATATTTTGATATTTAATAATCTTACCTTTTTTTATATTATTTAAAAATCTATTATATCTTCTTTATCTCGATTACCCTCTACAAGAGGTATCATAAATAATATCATAACTAACACAATTAACGTTCTATAAATTATATAAATGCACCTCCTAATATCATTTTTACTTTAATAGTATAGCACAAAAATTTATAGTTAACTAATTATAATATTCTGCTTGAGCCATAAACATTTTTCTATACAAGCCTTCTTTATTTTTCATAAGTTCTTCATGAGTTCCAGTTTCAACAATATTATATCCATCAAGTACTAGTATTTTATCACTAAATATACAACTTGATAGCCTATGTGAAATAAATAATGTCAATTTTTCTCCCACAACATCTTTGAAATGATAATAGATTTTTGACTCACTCACAGGGTCTAACGCACTTGTTGGCTCATCTAAAACAACAAAATCTGCATCTTTATATAATGCTCTAGCCAAAGCAAATTTTTGAAGTTCTCCACCAGAGAATTCAACACCTTTTTTATCAAACCATTTATTAATATAAGTATTTTCTTTATCAGGTAATTCATTTATTCTTTCTAATGCTTCACTTCTTTTTAAAACATCATATAGTTTTTCTTTATTTTCATCAAGTATTGCAATATTGTTTTTAACACTAAATGATATAATTTTAAAATCTTGAAATACAATGGCTAAACATTTCATATAGTCTTCATATTTATATAACTTTATGTTTTCTCCATTGATTAATATTTCTCCTTCATTAACATCAAAGAATCTACAAATCAATTTGATTATCGTTGTTTTACCACTACCATTTAAACCTACTAATGATATTTTTTCTTTAGAATCAATTTTGAAACTTAAGTTTTTGAGTACATAATAATCACATCTTGGATACTTGAAACTAACATTCTTAAATTCAATTGTTTCTATATTTTCTATAGCTTTTTTACCATCTTTAAATATAGATTCAATTTCCATTAAATTAATAAAGTTTTCTTGATAAACACAATCTTGATAATATTTTTTTGATGAATATATTAAATTTGCAATTCCATTATCTAGTGTTTGAACTGCACCATATAGCATTGTAAAAACAGTTAATTCTAAATTTTTATAATATACCGCAAATGCAAGAATTATTATTGTTATAAAAGTAGTAAATAAATAGCTAAAACTAGTTTCAAATAAACTTACTTTATTTCTTTTTTTGTTTGTTTCTTCTTCTATTTTAAATAGATCATTATTTACTTCATCACTTCTGTTTTTTATCAAATTATCTGCACTATACATCCTCAAATTCTTTTGACTTCTAAATGCCATCATACTATTGCCATAATACCATTGTTTTCTAAAAAATCGAACTGTTCCATTATTAAACTCTTCGTCTATTTTTTGAAATTTTCCATAAAAGATTGTATTTAATATCACACCTATCAATGTTACAAGTATAATAAAGAATTCTCCACTTGCTATAATTATTCCAACAACACTTAATATTGATATTATATTTTCAACAAATTCTTTAATTGCCCAAGTTACCGAATAAATCCCATTACTATATTGGCTTAAACAATTTTTCGCATAACTTAATTCATCATTAAATTGTGGATCTTCTATATGAAAGTAATCAATATGAGCAATCTTTTCGTTAAATAATTTATCTATTTTAAAATCTGCTTTTCGTATAATATAATAATTCATACTATTAAATATATCGCCTAATACTCTCCATATTAATTGAATTAAAATAAATGCAATAACAATAATGAATAATTTATCATAATTTTTTGTATAAAAAAGTTCATCTAATATCAACTTTGGAAACACGACCCAGGCTATATTACTAATTGAATTTATAAATGCCACTAATACCATTATAATAATTGACATTGGACTAATCTTTAGAAGTAAAGGAATAAAATATTTTAGATTTCTCTTAATTGTTTTTAGTTTCATTATTCATCTACCTCCTTATAATATTCTGCTTGCATATTAAATAGTTTCTTATATTCACTATCTATACTCATTAATTCATTATGTGTGCCTACTTCAAGCAATTCTCCTTTTTCTAAGAAGAATATTCTGTCACAAAATTTTGTTGATGAAAGTCTATGAGAAATAAATATAGCTGAATGATTATTAATAATTTTATTCAAATTCATATACAATTCAGATTCTGCTATAGGATCAAGTGCACTAGTTGGTTCATCTAAAATTACAAATGGAGCATTCTTGTAAATAGCTCTTGCAATCGATAATTTTTGACTCTCTCCACCTGATAATTCAACACCTGTATCATCCATATCACGAGTTATAATTGTATCAACACCATTTTTTAAACTTTCTATTTTTTGTAATAAGCCAGCGAGATTAAGTGACATATATAATTTTTCATCATCTATATTCCCAATTGTCTCCATAGCAATGTTTTCTTTTATGCTGACCGCATAATGATTAGAATCTTGGAAAACAGGAGCAATTAGTTTTATTAAGCTTTCTCTATCTATCTCATTTATATTTACTCCATTAATAAGGATTTCTCCTTCAGTTGGATGATAAAATCCACAAATAAGTTTTATTAGAGTTGTTTTCCCTGCACCATTATGACCAACAAGTGCTATTCGTTCGCCTTTCTTAATTTTAAACGAGATATTCTTTAGTGTATATCCTTCTTGCATATAGTAGCTATAGCTTACATTTTTAAATTCAATTTCTACCTCATCTGCTACAAGAGGTTTAGTATCACCATTAAATGATAAATCTAATGTTTCAAATTTTCGATAATCATTAACCTGTAAACTATATGATAAGTTATTGCTAAAATTATTTATTATAACTGTCAACGATCTTGATAATGTTCTAATTGATGCAATAATAAAAGTAAAATCAGCAATACTCATATTATTGTTAATTACTTCATAAAGCATAAATGAATATAATGCAACTTCATCTAATATATGTATTAAATTAATTATTGTGCCTAATATATTAGATCTAATTTCTTCTTTTTTATAAAGTTTCATATATTCATCAATAGTTTTTTGTCTTTCCATATCTATAAACTTATCCATTTCATAAATACGTAAATCTTTTCCTATTGTCAAATTTTTTGATATATTATTTGTATAACTAATTTTTCTCCATATACCAGGTGTTTTATCATGAAAGTTTGTTTTTTCTTTTTTAGTATTATAACTTGTTAATAATAATTTTATAATTGCTAATAAAACAATTATTACTATCAACCAAATACTTACTCTTAGTATTATTCCACAACCAATTATAAAGGTAATTACTTTACTAATAGTTGTAAACATATTTGTATATAAACCTATAAATCCACTTCTTGTTCCTAGTGCTCGTGATCCTTTTTCAAAAGCATCTTGTGATTCTGGTTGTTCAAATTTCTCATAATCAGTTTTTAATGAGTTTAAATGATATTCTCTTGTAAATAGCGCAGATAATTTTCGCGCTCTATAAGATTGATCTCTCCAACATGCCTGATTAAAGAAAACTAAAATCATTACACTTACTACAACAATAAGTACTTTTAGTATTAATTCTTTAAAACTTAAATTTTGTTCAATAGCTTCTATTGCCATCTTTAATATATATGGATACATAAAAACAACTAATGCAGAAATTATTGTATGTATTATAGTCTCAAAAACAAATATTTTATCAATTTTATAAATCTTCTTTAGTGAGTAAAAGAAGTTTTTTATAATATTTGGTTTATCTAAATTCATCAGTATCACTCTCCTTTAACTTATAAATTCAAAACGAATTCCTCTTAATCTATTTATACAACTTATGATATCTTGTTTACGTATATCGTCAAACCATACATCACACTTAAAATTATACTGTGAAATAATTTGTTGTATTGATTCATCTAAAATTTTAATATTATTTATACATAATGCTATAAATAATATCATCACCCCAAAATTCACTTCTAGATAGTATTAACTGCATTATATAAGCTAAATAGTTTATTTGACTATCTGAAATTAATGTTGATATAAACGTGATATCAGCTTGATATTCATCAATCACAATATTTTTACTTTTATCATTTGCAACAAAATTAAAATAGTTAAACATTTCTTTTGATTTAAAATTAGCTATTTTTCTTTTTGATATAAAATTTGTCTTATCTGGCTCCTCTACAACTTTCATCAAATCTAATCCTTTAATAAAACCAGTTATATCTTTAGGCAAATAATCTTCTAACAAAATTACACAATCAGCATAATTCAAATATACACTTGAACCACCTATTACTAATATCGTTGACGCGTCATAATCATTATAGATTTCTTTAATCCTATTAGTAAATGGTATTATTGGATCATTTTTCACAACTAAATGCATATTATAATCTCTTATCATAAAATTAGTTGCACTTCTATCTTCATCAATTAAAAGTAACTTACTTTCACAATTAATTGCTTCTATAATATTTACTGCTTGTGAAATACTTCCACTTGCATCTTGCGTTGAAAAGTTATGAATCCCTTCACTTGATGGAATATACTTATAAAATGGTGAAATATCAGTATTTGTGACATATCTACCATCTTCAGCGCAAATCTTCATGGCAGAATCATCAGTAATACAATATTCTCTTCCATCCCCATACTCATGATCATATACACCCGTTTCAATTGCTTCAAGTAAAGTAGTTTTACCCGAATAACCACCACCAGTAATAACAGTTATTCCTTTTTTAATTCCCATTCCTAAAATCTTTGTACCATCATTTAACTTGATTAATGTTTCAAGTGACTTAGGTGATATAAATTTAGTTGCATCTTCTAATGGTTTATTAGTTCCTTCTTTTCTTGGTAAAATACTATCATTAGCAATAAACGTAACTAAATTATTTTCCCTAATGTATCTTCTAATTTCTTGTTGCTTTAAGTAAATATCAACATTTTTATTTAATTCATCTTTGTTAATAAACTCTAATTTTTTTGATACTAAAGAAATAATTTCTTTGATTGCCTTAAAAGTACTTTTACCATTAATAGAAGTATTATTTATAAGTGGAACAACAAATATTAATTTATAATGAAATACCTTCTTTTTAAAATCGTAAGTAATACCATTTCTTTTAATTATAATTTCATTTGTTTTTTGGGACTCCACATATGGCTTTTCTCTAGTACTCTTATTTTTGTTAAAATATTCATCATTAATTTTATTAACGTCTTCATATAAAATTTTTAAAACGTAATGTTCAAATGCTACTACATTATCAGTATTTAGATTATCACTAATATATGTTTTAGGAATTTCAATATTTAAAATAAGTTTTTCAGGATTTCTATGAGATGTTCCAAAAAACCAAAATTTCAATCCTAAAAATTCATATTCTAATATTTTGTAATCATCTATTTTACTTAACCTGTCTAAATATAGTTCATCAATTCTATTTTTATTTTGAGCATGTAATTTAGCTAAATAATTTTTTAATAAATTCATATACTTTTAATCTCCTAATTAAATATTTAGCAAATAAAAAACACTCCTATAAATTAGAAGTGTTTAAATTTTAAAAGTATATTATAATTAATAAAACTTAACAAACTACAGTTACACAAAAGAAACTGATTACTTCTAATTTATGTTCATTTATATTTTTCATAGTAATCAACTCCTTTCAAGTAATTTTTATATTTGCTAAAGTCATTATATCAAAATAAATAATAAATGTAAAGTATTTCGTTTATTTATTTTGAACTTATTAGTTAAGTATTATTTTACAAACTTTATTCATCTAAAAAAATTTATATAATTCTTATCTTTCAAAAACAATAAAGAGGTTTTTGAATGAACTCAAGCAATACTTTAGTTAGTGTAAAATATCTCTATTTATTTGTCAATTTATTAATTAACTCTTCTTTAATTTTTTTAAACTCTTCATCTTCTCTCAAGAAATCATATTTATCCTTTTCTAAATAATCAACTGCTCTTTTTAAAGCAACACAATCACCTGAGAATGTCCAACTATTCGGATTGTTTTCTAAACAATCTACTAAAAAACTTGTATGTTTAATAACTTTACCTTCATCTTTTATTTTATCAAAAATTTCTCCATAATAAATAGCTAAATTTAAATACTTTAGCGTTTCATCTTTATTTTTTATTTGAGCTTGATCACTAGCACACATAAAATATAAATCAAATAGTCTTATGTGATAAAATCCATAGTCGCCATCTTCATATACTAAATCTAAGAATGTTTTAAATTTTAAAAGTTCTTTGGCTCTAAGTCCTACTTCTCTTCTTCCATATGTTGATGTTAAAGCACTATAAAATAATTCTACTATGGAATTTATATTTCTTTCAACAGCTTTGATTCTTTCAAACCCAGTAACAACTTCTGGATATAACCAATCATTAGTTACATAAAAACTTGGTAATTTTTTGACAATTTCTTTGGCTTTTTCTAATTCATTAGTCCATCTGTAAGTATATACCAGTATTTGCATAGCAAAATATCTTTTATTATCTAAAACACATTTATTTAATATTTCATTACCTAATTTAATTGTTTTGTCTATATATTCTTGATATTTTGGATCATCTCTTTCATATCTACAAACATAAGTAAAATAAGTGTCTAATAAAGATGATTTTAATACCCAATTATTAGGATATTTACTTAACCCTTCTAACAATAATTTTTCATTATCTTCTACTTTTCCAACATTACAATTCTTATTATATTTAGCCTCTATTTCATTGATTTCTTGTTGTTTTTTCTTAATATCTACATCTAATAAATAATCAACAGTCACATCAAACATATTAGCTAGTATTGGTAAAACGGAAATATCCGGACATGTAATACTATTTTCCCATCTAGATATGGCTTGAATTGATACTCCTAGTTGTTCGGCTAAATCTTCTTGAGTTAAATCATGTTCAATACGTAATTCTTTAATTCTTAAACCTAAATTCATTAATTATCTCCTTGTATTATATTTTTGTAACGTTACACCATCATTATACAGTTCTTTAAAATATTTTACCATAAACAAAATGATGACTTCAATTAAACAAAAGTGAGAAAATTATTATTATATGGAAAAACCCCTTATTAAATAAGGAGTTTCACTTTATAATTTTTTATTAAATCAAATCTTTAGAAATTTTATACCAGCTTTTTATATATGAATCTTTTAGTAAATCATTATTCTTTTCAACTATCTCAATAAATAACTTTGTTAATCCATCCCAATCATCCAAATTTCCACTTTCGTGTAAATGCCAGTTTATTTCCTCTAATGAATAATTATTTTTTATAGAATTATTTTTCATTGATGTAGTAACCCAATTACTAGAATCATCAATACCTCCTAATGCAATTGGAAAAATATGATCAATAGTAGGTATCAAATTCCAGTAAGCAATATGAGTTTTGGTCATTTTCCAATGAGGATCATATGGAAATTCTTTTGGACAATAGTAAGTTATAACTTTTAACATTCCTGGATTAACAAGTCTTTGTCCAGTATATCTATCTATGAAACCATCTTTAAGAAATTGAGTCATTTTCTGTTTAAGAGTATATGATCGTTTTTCAATTTCTATATGTTCATGAGGATACTCACTTTGAATAAGCATCTTAGCTTCTTCAAACCTATTTTCATTTAATAATTTAGATACGTTATTAATAATTTGACTTTTATCCATAATGTACTATTTCTTCGTTACGCAAACCACATTTTCTATATGGTTTGTTTGAGGGAACATGTCTACAGGTTGAATATGACCAACATTATATCCATTTTCAGCTAAATATTTTAAATCTCTAGCAAGGGTTGCGACATCACAAGAAACATAGACAATTTTAGGAATATTCATTTCTACAACCGTTTTTAAGAAATCTCCTTCACAACCTTTACGTGGAGGGTCTACGACAATTGCATCAGCTTTAATGCCCATTTTTGCCCATTCTTTAATTTGATCTTCGGCTTTATTACATACAAATTCAATATTGGTTAGTCCATTCATTTCAGCATTTTCTTTTGCATTTTGAATGGCTTCTTCGACTATTTCGACACCGTAAACATATTTTGCTTTTTTAGCAATTGTACTACCAATTGTACCAATACCACAATATGCATCTATTACTACATCAGTATCTTTAAATGCTCCAACTTCTAAAACTTTATTATATAGTTTTTCTGTTTGATATGCATTTACTTGATAGAATGAACGACATCCAATTTTGAATTTTAAACCGCATAATTCATCAATTATATAGTTTCTACCATATAATACTTTAAAATAATTACCAAGAATTGTATTAGTTTGATACTTATTAACATTAATCATTACTGATACAATACGTGGATGACGTTTAACAAGCTTATTTACTAACTCATCAAGTTCAGGATATTCTGCTTTTGTACAAATAAGAATAACCATTACTTCACCTGTTTTAATACTTTCACGAATTAAAACGTGACGAATATCACCTTTATTTAATTTTTCATTATAACCTTTAATATGATATTCATTACATAAATTACGAATAAATTTAACAATTTCTGTCATTTCTTCAGTTTGAATTGAACATTCAGTTAAAGGGATTATTTCATGAGAATTTAGTTTATAGAAACCACTTATTGCTTTTCCCTTTAATTCTCCAAATGGAACTTGAACTTTATTACGATATTTTGTTGGATCTTCCATTCCAATAACATCATTGATATGGATTTTATCAAAACCACCAATTTTGCGTAAAGTTTCACGAACCATTCCTTTTTTAAAACTTAACTGTCCTTCATATGACAAATGCATTAATTGACATCCACCACATTCTCCAAAGATTGGGCAACTTGGAGTTACACGATTTGGACTTTTTTTGTCATTAAAAATTCTAACAATTTGTCCTAATCCATAACTTTTTTTCATTTGGGTAATTTCGATAATCCCAATTTCTCCAATAATAGCCCCTTCAACAAAGATAGGGTAGTTTTCTAAAGGTTTATCGTCCATAGTAATCCCACTTAATTTACAGACTCCACGTCCATCATGAGTCATGGAAATAAACTCAACTTTATATTTTTCGTGTTCTTGAATAACTTTTAGTTCTTCTTTAATTTCATTACTATTCATCATGCTATTCCTCAATATTTCTTAATGCTAAACCACCAGTTGATGTTTCTTTATATTTGGTATGCATATCTTTTCCTGTTTCATGCATAACCTCAATAACACTATCCAAAGTAACCGTATGAGTACCATCAGTAATCATTGCGTATTTTACAGCTTTTCTAGCATATTCACTACACATAGCGTTACGTTCAATACATGGTATTTGAACAAGTCCATAAACAGGATCACAAGTCATCCCTAAATGATGTTCTAAACCAATTTCAGCAGCACACTCAATTTGGACATTAGTTGCCTTTTTAAGGTAGGCTAATGCACCACATGCCATACTGCATGCAACTCCAATTTCGCCTTGACAACCAACTTCAGCTCCAGAAATAGAAGCATTAGTTTTAACAATATTCCCAATTAGTCCCGCAACAATTAATGAATCAACTAGTTCTTCTTCCGTCGATCTACCATAATATAATTCTGGTAAGATTGTTCCTGGTAATACTCCACATGAACCACAAGTTGGAGCCGTTACCACAATCCCCCCTGCCGCATTTTCTTCTGCTGTTGCTAGTGCCACCGCAAACGATAAAATATCTGTATCGTTAGTTTCTTTATATTTTGCGTAAAAATCTTTGGCTTTACGGCGTAATTTTAATTTACCAGGTAAAACTTCTTCAGTAGTTGTAATACCTTTTTTTGTTGTTTCTTCCATTTGAGCTAAAACAACTTTTAAAAAATCTCTTAAATCACTATCTTCATATTGCAAACAATAATCAACTAATGAAAGATTTTTTTCTTCACATTCTTTCAAAACTTCTCCCATTGTTGATACAGGATATACTTTCTTTCCATCACTAATAATTTCTTCATTCAACTCACGAAGTTCTCCGCCCCCTATACTAAAGACTAACCATTCTCCAATTTGAATATTATCTTTATAAGCTAAAAACTTCATCGCATTTGAATGATATTCATAAACAATATCAAAATTAAATTTTACTTCTACTTTTGTTGGTAAAATTTCATTAATAATCGCTTTATCAGTTAAATGCCCTTTACCAGTTAAAGCTAAAGAACCAAATAACTCTACACTAATAAAATCAGCATCAGGATATCGACTTTTAAAAATTTGACTAGCTTTAGCAGGTCCCATTGTATGGGAACTTGATGGACCATGACCTATTTTATATATATCTTTTATCGAATTCATAATTAATTATCTTTTCTAGCTGCTTCGTTTTCACTCATTATTTGAGATACTCTAGTTGATGCTGCGGCAGCAATAGCTCCAACAATATCATCTAAGAAAGTATGACAGCTATCTTTGTCTCCTTTACCATCATGATTTAATTTTTCAACAATTCCAGGTTTATTAACATCAATATCTCCGAAGTTAGTTTGACCAATCGCTCCATATAGTCTCGCAATATCTAAACCAAATATTTCATCAATACCAAATACCCCTAAATCATAGCGAATGATATCTTGAATTGGACCATTAAATGCTCCAACCTCTGCTAATCTATCAATTTCAACTCCCAATTGTAATAAATGAAAAATATCTCTTAAAGATAAAATCTTTTCGACACTTTCTTTACATAAATTATATTCAACATTTTCATAATATCGTTTTTGTTGATTAAAAGCAATGATACTAATATCATCAATTGTAACTCCGCGTTCTAAAAGTTTATCACGATTTAAAATAAACATTTCTTCACGCGAATAATAAAGTTTAGGTTTCATAAAGCACCTCATTTACATGTATTTAGCAAGCCCACCATTAATAAAGTCAGCGGCCATCATTCTTCTTTTACCTGACACTTGTAATTCATAGATATCAATAGCTGTAGAATTACCACAAGCAACACTAAAATACTTTTTAGTTTTTCCAATAATTGTTCCAACACTTGCATTATGTGTTAATTCACTTACTTTTGCTTGATATACTTTGATAGTATCACCTTTAATAACCATATTGGCTCCAGGTGCAGGAAGTAATCCTCTTATTTTATTAATTAAAACTTTTGCTTCTTCGTTTAAATCTAAAGTTTCTTGTTCTGCGGTAATGTTGTAAGCATATGTAACTTCATCTTCATTTTGTTTAATTGGTGTAATTTCACCTTTGATTAAAGCTGGAATAGTTTCCATTAATAAATCACGACCAACCAAAGATAATTTTTCAAACATTGTACCAGTTGTATCTTCTTCTAAAATCGGAATTGCTCTTTGACTTAAAATGTCTCCCGCATCCATAGCTTTTTCCATATACATGATTGTAACTCCGGTTTCTTTATCACCATTAATAACGGAATAGTGAATTGGAGCACCTCCTCGGTATTTGGGAAGTAAAGAAGCATGAACGTTTATTGAGCGGTATTTTGGATAATTTAAAATCTTCGTCCCAATAATTTGTCCAAACGCAGCAGTAACAATTAAATCAGGATTGGCATCAATAATTGGTTGATAATCTTTTCGAATGTTTTGAGGTTGAAAAACGGGAATATTATGTTCTAAAGCACACTTCTTTACAGGAGATGCAACAACTTCTCTTTTTCTTCCTACTTCTTTATCCGGTTGAGTAACAACCAACGCCACATCATATTCTTTAATTAACGCTTCTAAAATTGGAACACTAAATGATGGTGTTCCCATAAAAACAATTTTTAACATATCTCTACCTCTTTCTTATATGTTTCTTGGATATTTATCAAAAATAATCATTGTCTTAGAATTTTGATAAAGTTTATATATTTGTTGATAAACATTATTAATATTTTTATGTTGGTGTTTTACTAGTAATTGTACACATCTTTCTTGTTTATTATAGGCTGGACCTAATATTTGAATATTATGACGAACAGTATTATATAAATGTTTCTTAATTATGTTGGCTGTTTTATACATTTCTTTATATTCACTCTTAATAAAAATACGATTTACTTCATAAATTGGGTCCAATTTGGCAATTTCACGTACCCTTAATTCATCAATAAAGAATTTATCATATTCATCTAACAAGAAATATTTTAATACTGGAATCTCTGGATTATAGGTTTGAATTACTAGTTTATGATCTTCACTAGATAAATGATTTAACGCATGTTTTAATAAAGAATACGCTCTTTCTCCCGCATGATAACTTGGTGATTTAGTCACAATGTCTAAAGCAACAACTACCACAAGTTCAATTTTTTCATTGATGATTGAACGAGAAAATATATCACTACTAATAATTACATCACTTATATCATCATTTAGTTTTAAAACTTCTTCTTCATAATCACGATAATTAGAATCTTTTAAAACCCCAACTCTGATATCTTCAAATTCTTCTTCTAAAACTTCTTTTAGTTTTTCCATTCCAAGACCAATATGGCGAATAAAACTACTTCCACATTTTGGACAAGATGCGGTAAAATCTTTACGCTTACCACATTTTGGACAAACTAAAATTTCTTTTTCTTTTTGATATTGTAATGGTATATCACATTCATCACATTTAATTACTTCACCACAATTACGACAAAGAACTGATTGACTATAACCTTTATTATTTAAAATAAGTAAAACTTTACCTTTTCTTTTAAGAGTTCTTTCAATTTCATTATGTAATACTCTTGAAATTGGACTCTTATTTCCCATAATTAATTCATTTTTTAAATTAACAACGTCAATTTTCGGTAAATTACATTCTAATTTCGGTAAAATAGTTAAGCTTTCTGCGTAACACTTCATTGTTGGCGCATAGCTATGGAAAATTAATCTTTGTCCGATATTTTTAATACGATATTTAAATACTTCATTTAAATCATATCTTGGACTTTGATCATTACGATAGTTTTCGCTTTCTTGGTCAATTATCAAAATAGTTCCTATATCTTGATATGGATATAAAGCTCCAACTGGGGTTGTAACCATCACATCGAAGTTTTCTTTTCTTATTTGTTCATATATTTCATAGTTTTCTGTACTACCAATTTCTGAATTTAAACATAATACTTTCGCATCAGTATTTAAACTAATTAAACTTTGATAACGATAACTTGATAAAATATCTGGAACTAAAATTAACGTCTTCTTATTTTTTAAACTATCTTGTTTAAGAATTTCCAAAATAACCGTTAATTCTTCATTATTACTTGATGGCATCCACAATAATTCTTTACTACCATTTAATAATTCAATAAATTTATCATTTAATTTAATTAACTCAGTATCAACTTTTACTTCTCTTTTTTTGTGTTTTATATTACTGAATTTTTGTTTTTCAATAATTCCTGCCTCAGCAAGTTTTTTTACACGATAACTACTAATTGGATAATTCTCAATTATTTCATTTAAAGATGATGGTTCTTCTTGATTTTTTAAATAATTTAAAAAATCAATTTCTAAAGAATTAGTAACTAAAAATAACTTATTTTGAAAATCTTGTTCCTTAATAAAATACTTTGTAATTTGAGGATTAGCTAGTGTATCACTAGCATCATACATTATTTTAATTAAACCATCTTTTAACGCTTTATTAATTAATCTACTATGACTTTCTAACTCATTCGTAATTTTTAAGGTGTTTTTACCCTTAAATAAAATAGCTAAATTAGCATCAAGCTTTGTTACATCTTCTGTAACTAAATATTTTGATGATTTTAATCTTAAAGCACTAGGAATCATTAAATTTAAAACTCTTGAGCGAGGACAAATTGTATCATTCTTGATATATTCACTTAATACTAATTGTTCTTCATTAATTAATGGTTCTAAATCTAAAACCTCAATTATTTCTTTTTTATCCCCTTCAAACAAAGATTCTTCATGTAAATCAATAACATACCCCATCCATAAACGTTCGCTAGTTCCAAATTTAACCTTTACTCTACACCCTACTTTGATGAATGCGAGTGCATATTCTGGTACTAAATATTCAAATTCATAATCCGTATTACTACTAGCATTATCTATTATGACACTTGCAAACATACTTTCACCCTCTCTATTCTTTTTCTATATTATACCATATTTTTGTTAAGAAATAAATAATTTTAAAAAAATATCATCATTTTTTACTTTTTTCGAAACAATTTAAAATACCCATACCAAAATTGGTATGGGTAACAGTATCATTAATTATTATAAGTTTTCAATTTTATCAATAAATGTAAAATAATTTATATCTTAAATCCTCTTTTATTTTCTATAATTTCTATTTCACCATCAAAAACATCTACCATAAATGGAATTTTTGATTTTAATAAATAAATACAAACAACTGTATCATCAGTACATTTTATAGGTTTAATTTTAATTTTGCCTCGCATTCTTAATAAAGGCATAAATATAAAGCTAGCAAGCTTTTTATTTTGTTTATATGCATTATATTGAATATTCCTTAAATTCTCAGAACTATGAATACCACCAATCATTAATAATGTCAAGAGATTGCCAAATAATCTCAAGAAAAAACTATTAGTAGTTTCATTGATTTGAAATAGGTCATTGTTATTTATATTATATTTATAACAAACATATTTCAAATCATAATCTATATCTAAATCCCTACTAACGCTTTCTTCATTTTGAATTAATTCACATCCTGAAGACGAAAAAACAATTACTTCCATTTTTAACCTCCCATAAATTTTAAAATTTACCCTACACTAACTAAATTATACTAATTATTCTGTTTTTTGTCAATTTCAATATAATAATTAAAAAATAGACCCTTAAGGGTCTATTAATTAAGCTATCATTTTAGGAATATCATATTTAGCTTCAGTTTCATCTGTAGGAGTAACTTCTACGTCTCTTACAAGACCAGTTCCTGCAGGAATTAATCCACCAATGATGATATTTTCTTTTAATCCTTCTAAGTAGTCAATCTTTCCACGAATAGCTGCTTCAGTTAATACTCTAGTAGTTTCTTGGAATGATGCTGCTGATAAGAATGAGTCAGCTTTTAATGAAGCTCTTGTAATACCTAAGATAACTGGTTTAATAACTGGTAATCTCTTACCTTTAGCCATTGTATCTTCGATAATCTTAATCATTTCTGCTTTAGATACAAATGTACCTGGAAGTAAATCTGTACCACCTTCATCAACTACTAATACTTTTTGTAACATTTGTTTGATAATGATTTCAACGTGTTTATCAGAAATATCAACCCCTTGAGCACGGTAAACTTTTTGTACTTCTTTAAGGATGTATTCTTCAACTTTATCAACACTTGCTACACGAAGTAACTCTTTTGGATGAATTAATCCATCAACAATTAAGTCTCCAGCTTCAACTTCGTCACCAACTTTAACAATTGGTTTCTTTCCACTGTCTGTTAAGTATTTTTTGTCATTTGAACCATTTGGATCAAGTGGAGATTCAATAACAACAGTGAATCGATTATTTTGTTCAGGTATAATTTCTTTAACCTTACCTTTAATTTCTGAGATAATACCTTTACCTTTAGGTTCACGTGCTTCAAATAATTCTTGGATACGTGGTAACCCTTGAGTGATATCGTCTCCGGCAACCCCACCACTGTGGAATGTTCTCATTGTTAACTGAGTACCAGGTTCACCGATTGATTGAGCTGCAACAACTCCAACAACTTCACCTTTTTCAACTGTTTCAGTAGTTGATAAGTCAGATCCATAACACTTAACACAAACACCCACGCGAGCATCACATGTTAATAATGTTCTTACCTCAACACACTTAAGGTTGCGTACTTCGCCATCTCTTTGAACATACTTTTTAACAGCTAAGTCACCACGAGCAATAATATCATCTGCGATTGGTTCAGTAATAATTTGGTTACGATCAACAATTAAGTCTTTCTTACCAGTTTCAGGATTTTTTGCTTTTGAATAAATAGGTTTAGAAGCAAAACGTCCAATAATACGATCTTTCAATTTAACAATTGTAGTATCATCACGAGTATTGATTAAATCAGTCATAACCATACCCTTATCAGTTCCACAATCATCACATGTTACTGTAACATCATGAGAAACGTCTACTAAACGTCTTGTTAAGTATCCAGATTCGGCAGTCTTTAATGCTGTATCGGTAGAACCTTTACGCGCACCGTGAGTAGAAATGAAGAATTCTGACATTGACATTCCTTCACGGAAACAAGATTTGATTGGGATTTCCATTGGTTCCCCATTTGGTTTAGCCATTAGCCCACGCATACCGGCAAGTTGCGTAAAGTTCGAACTTGATCCACGGGCACCAGAGTCCGCCATCATGAAGATGTGGTTAGTAGAAGCGTGATCCGCCATAACTTGTTTGATTTGTTTTTCAATTAAATCTTTAGCATCTGTCCATACTTGAATAACGTTCTTTTTACGTTCACTTTCATTTAAGATACCACGACGATACATTGAGTTGTATTTTTTAACTTTTGTTTCGGCTACTTCTAAGATTTCAGGTTTACCTGGGATATCCATTACGTCAAAGGCTGATACCGTAATACCACACATTGTTGAGTAATAGAAACCTAAGTCTTTCATCTTATCTAGAGTCTTAGATGTTTCAACAAGTTTAGCTTGTTTAAATACTTCACTGATAATCATACTTAAGAATTTCTTCTTAAATGGAGGATTAAGAGGTAACGCAGCTATAGCTTCCTTATAGTTTTCTCCTTTATTAACGAAGAAACGTTCATCTGTCTCAACGGACAAGTTTTCTTGAGTTGCTTCATTAACGTATGAGAAGTTTTCAGGGAAGATTGAATTGAATATAATCTTACCATGTGTAGTAATAATATATTTATTCATTCTTTCTTCATTACGTTTTACCGCTGCTTCGTATTTTTCAGGATCAGTTTCTTTCCATGATTCTTCAATATGAACGAATGGTTTATTTAATGTATGAGCAGGAATTACAAATCTAGTATGGAAATCAATTTCTCCTCTTTCATAAGCAAGTTCTGCTTCTGATGGATTCTTAAATAAACGTCCTTCACGAGCTTCGATATGGAAATGTTGATTCTTTTCACATAATCCATCTCTTACCGCATCATCTAAATATTTGATGTTACGATAGAATTCAGTTTCTGTTTCAATTTTACTATTGAATGATACAAAATTAGCCATATATGCTTCATGTAAATCATCATAGTTGTCAAAGTCATAAGCAGGTTGACTTCTTTCAATTGATAAATAGTAGTTACCAATAATCATGTCTTGAGATGGTGTAACGATAGGTTTTCCATCTTTTGGAGCAAGAATATTTTTAGATGCAAGCATTAACAAACGAGCTTCAGTTTGAGCTTCTTCTGATAGTGGTACATGCACAGGCATTTGGTCCCCGTCAAAGTCGGCATTGAAGGCTGTTGTAACTAGTGGGTGAAGACGAATTGCTTTACCTTCTACAAGTTTTGGTTCGAAAGCTTGGATTGAAAGACGGTGTAATGTCGGAGCACGGTTTAATAGAACAGGATGTTCAACGACAATCTTTTCTAAGGCTTCCATTGCTTCTGGTGTACCTTTTTCAATCATTTCTTTCGCACGTTTAATACCAGCTTTTTCTTTAATTACTTCTCCATTTAACGCATCTTTTTGACGTAAATAATTGATAATAAATGGTTTAAATAAGATTAAGGCCATTTCACGTGGAATACCACATTGGTACATTTTTAAATCTGGACCAACAACGATAACACTACGTCCTGAGTAGTCAACACGTTTACCTAATAAGTTTTGACGGAAACGTCCTTGTTTACCTCTTAATAAATCAGATAAAGATTTTAAAGAACGATTCTTGTCCATAACTGGTCGTTTATTACGACGATTTAAACCAGTGTTGTCAATTAAGGCATCAACTGCTTCTTGAAGCATACGTTTTTCATTTTTCGTAATTAATTCCGGTGCGAAAACTTCAAATTGTTTACGTAAACGGTTATTACGATTAATGATACGACGATATAAGTCGTTTAGATCGGTAGTTGCGAAACGTCCACCATCAAGTTGAACCATTGGTCTTAAATCTGGTGGGATTACTGGAACAACGTCCATAACCATCCACTCAGGTTTATTATCTGATTGAGCGAATGCTTCCGCAATCTCTAATCTCTTAATTAATTTTTCGCGTTTTTGCTTAGTTGCAGTTTTTAATTCTTCACGAATTTGTGCAACGATTTCTTTAACATCAAGTTTTTCAAGCAAATAGCGAATCGCATCAGCACCCGTTTTAACTTTATATTTAAACGGATATTGACGTTTATACATTGCATGTTCTTGTTCTGTAATAATCATTCCTTCATGTAATTCTTCAATTTCTTCGTTTACTTCTGTAATGATATATGAAGCAAGATATACAACGTCATCTACTTGAGTAGTTTTCATATCAAGTAAAATACCAATTTTACTAGGAACACTACGTAAATACCAGTTATGAACAACTGGAGCAGCAAGTGAAATGTAACCCATACGTTCACGACGAACTTTACTTTCAGTTAATTCAACTCCACATTTTTCACAAACTTTATGTTCTCCATTAAGACTCTTACGAGACTTTCCACAAGCACATTGGTAATCTTTTGTAGGACCAAAGATAACTTCACAGAATAAACCATCTTTTTCTGGTTTTAAAGTACGATAGTTAATAGTTTCATGTTTTTTAACTTCACCTTTTAAATCGTAATCTTTTAAGAAGTTTCCATCTTTGTCATATACTGCCATCTTGTCTTTACGTAAAGGGTTGTATTTTAAAACATTTCCGTTTTTTACTTCTTCACGTAACACAGGGTTTGCCCAAGAAATAATTTCTTCAGCAGATGCGATACCAACTTGAATATATTCATATTTTTTGTTACTCAAATTAATCACCCCTATTATAGTCCACGTTTGCTTGCTTGTGCTTCCGCAAACTGTTCAACTAAACTTTCATTAGCAACGTCTTCTCCATTAGTATTAACAAGTTTAACACTTAATCCTAAACCTTGTAATTCTTTGATTAATACACGGAATGATTCAGGAATACCTGGTTCTGGAATAGGTTCTCCATCAACGATTGCTTTATAAACTTTATTACGTCCAACGATATCATCAGACTTAATTGTCATCATTTCTTGTAATGTATGAGCTGCCCCATATGCTTCAAGGGCCCAAACTTCCATTTCCCCGAAACGTTGACCACCATTTTGAGCTTTACCACCCATTGGTTGTTGTGTTACAAGTGTATATGGTCCTTCACTACGAGCATGTAATTTATCGTCAACCATGTGAGCTAACTTAATCATATACATTACTCCAACTGAAATCTTGTTATCGAAACGACGTCCTGTACGTCCATCGTATAAATACATCTTACCAAATTCATCAACTGGAGCTTTGAAATCACGTGAATCTTTTAAGGCAGCTTCGCGTTCCATATTACGAGCTTCATTCATGATTTCTACTAAATCTTCTTGTTTAACCCCGTCAAATACTGGTGTAGCAACGTGAACTCCTAGTTTCTTAGCAGCCATACCTAAGTGAATTTCAAGTACTTGTCCGATGTTCATACGAGAAGGAACCCCTTGAGGGTTAAGCATAATATCTACTGGAGTACCATCTTCCATAAATGGCATATCTTCGATTGGAAGGATGTTAGAAATAACCCCTTTATTACCATGTCGACCAGCCATCTTATCCCCTTCAGAAATCTTACGTTTTTGTACAATGTACACACGTACAACTTCATTTACTGAAGGTGGAAGTTCTGCTCCATCTTTTCTTGTGAAGTGTTCAATCTTACTTACGATTCCGCCTCCACCATGTGGAACTTTAAGGGAAGTAATACGAACATCTTTTGAATTATCAGAGAATAATGCTTGACTTAAACGTTCTTCTGGAGTTGGTTCAGTTAATCCTTTAGGAGTAACTTTACCTACTAAAGTATCTCCTTCTTTAACTTCTGCCCCTAATCTAACGATTCCATTAGGTCCTAAGTTTTGAATTGAATCTTTAGCTTCCCCATCTAAGTCTGCGGTAATCATTTCTTTACCAAGTTTTGTATCACGTACTTCGATATCATATTCTTCAATATGGATTGAAGTGTATACGTCATCTTGAACTAAACGTTCACTCATGATAACAGCATCCTCGAAGTTATAACCATTCCATGTCATGAAGGCAATAACTACGTTACGTCCTAATGCAAGTTCTCCTTGATCCATTGATGATCCATCAGCTAAAACATCTCCCACTTCAATTGTTTCCCCAACTCTTACAATTGGACGTTGGTTAACACATGTTGAGTGGTTAGAACGTTCATATTTAGTCATTTCATAAGTATGACGAATACCATTATTATCACAAAGAACAATTTTGTATCCATCAACGTATTCGATAACCCCAGCGTAATCAGCAACAATAGCAACCCCTGAGTCTTTAGCAGCTTTATATTCGATACCAGTACCAACAAATGGTGCTTCTGGTTTAAGTAGTGGAATCGCTTGACGTTGCATGTTGGCACCCATTAGCGCACGAGTTGTATCGTCGTGTTCTAGGAATGGAATACATGCTGTTGAAATCGCAACTACTTGTTTAGGAGATACGTCTAGTAAGTTAACATCCATTTTACTAACTTCTACGAATTCACCGTTCTTACGAGCGATAACTTTATCATCAGTAATAGTAATTTCTCCAGTAACTGGATCTTTACTCATATGAACGTTAGCTTGCGCAATTACGTATTCTTCTTCTTCATCTGCTGTTAAATAGCGTGGTTCAATACTTGTATCAATGTATGCTTTATGAATACCTTCTTTGTAAGATGGATCTTCACGATTATTCTTAACTGTTAAATATGGAGTTTGGATAAATCCATATAAGTTTACTTTTGCGTATGAAGCAAGTGAGTTAATTAACCCGATGTTTTGTCCTTCTGGTGTTTCTACCGGACAAATTCTACCATAGTGTGATGGATGTACGTCACGAACTTCGAAACCAGCACGTTCTCTTGATAACCCACCTTGCCCTAAGGCAGATAGACGACGTTTATGTGTTAATTCAGAAAGAGGGTTAATTTGGTCCATAAATTGTGATAATTGGCTACTACCAAAGAATTCACGAATTGTTGAAATTAATGGACGAATATTAACTAAGTTTTGAGGTACTACTGTACGTGAATCAACTGATGTTGACATACGGTCACGAACATTCTTTTCTAACTTAGTTAAACCGATACGGAATTGGTTTTGTAATAATTCACCAATTAAACGTAGACGACGGTTACCTAAATGGTCAATGTCATCAGTACGTCCAACACCGTCATGTAAGTTTAAGTAATAAGAGATAGAGGCAAAAATATCAGATAATACTACATGGTTAACAGTTTCACGTTGGTCATTACCAATGATCTTAACGCGTTTTTCTCCATCAGATGTTTTTACTAATACTTCTAATGTTTCAAGTAATACACTATTACCTTCAAGCATTAATTCAAATTCTTTTTCAACACGTAAATGTTTACGGTTTTGTTCAAGAACTTCAACAGTATTAATACCTTTAGCATCTTTGTAATGGATTTCTGTTCCAGCAGGTAAAATGATTTCTCCTGTTTCTTTATTTACAAAATCTTCTGCTAAACGATGTCCAATTGCTCTTTGAATAACGTCTAATTTTTTATTAACTTTATAACGTCCAACACTTGCAAGGTCATAGCGGCGAACATCAAATAAACGGCTCGCAATGAATTTTCTTGCTGTGTCGGCAGATGTTTTTTCACCTGGACGTAAACGATCATATAATTCTTTAATCGCATCATCTTCCCCGAAAGTTAAGTCTTTCGCGAAAGTATTACGCATGAATTCAGATTCCCCGAATAATTCAATCATATCATTGTTACGTTTTACCCCTAATGCTCTAATTAAAGTAGATAAAGGTACTTTCTTAGAACGGTCAAGTTTCGCATAGAAGATATCCTTTGTTCCAAGTTCAAATTCAATCCATGCTCCACGTGTTGGGATAATTTGTCCTGAATAATTAACACGACCAGTCTTCTTATTCTTTTCTTTAGAGAAGAAAACCCCTGCTGAACGAATAATTTGGGTAACGATAACACGTTCTGAACCATTAATAATAAATGTTCCCCAAGGAGTCATGAATGGGAATTCACCCATAAATAACTTGTCTTCTTTAATTTCACCAGTTTCTTTGTTAATTAATCTAACATTAACTTTTAAAGCTTTAGAATAGTTTACACTATGAACTTTAGCTTCTGTAATTGAATATTTTGGTTCATCAAATTCATAATCACCAAAATATAATTCAAATTTTTCTCCATCACCATGGTCCTTAATTGGAGAAATTTCTTTAAATAATTCTTTTAATCCTGTGTCAATCAACCATTGGAAAGATCCAGTTTGTACCTCAATCAAATTAGGTAATTCAACGCTTGTTTGAACTCTTGAATAGTTACGACGAACTCTTTTCTTTCCATATTGAACATTTTTCCAACTCAAAATAATCCACCTCTCGATACAGTTTAGATTGCAAAATGCCCTATCCTATCATATTCTATTATGATACCACAATGATAAACTTTTGTCAAGAAAAATTTCCTACTTTTTTAAAAAAAGGCAAAAAAAGTCTTTCGAAATCGAAAGACTTTATTTTTTTACTTTTTGATTATTTCCTAGATTTTATTATCCAATATCCACCATCTTTGTTAACAATTTCGACATTTTCATAAAGTTCTCTTAAATGTTTTAAAGACGATTCTGCTCCTTGTTTTTTCTGAATAACAATCCATAATTCCCCATCATCTACAAGGTGTTCATATGCCCCTTCTAGAATCGCAAAGACAACTTTTTTACCTGCTCTAATTGGGGGATTAGAAATAATAATATCATAAGTTTTATCAACATTTTCATAACAATTACTTTCAAATACATTAACATTGTTAACATCATTTTTAAGAGCATTACTCTTACATAAATCAATAGCTCTTAGATTAACATCTACCATATCAACCGTAAGATTTGAATATTTTTTAGCAAGGGTTAACCCCATTGTTCCATATCCACAACCTACATCCAAAAGGGTCGTTTTATCTTCTAATGATGGCAATGTTTGAAGTAAAGCGTTACTTCCAAAATCAATTCCACCTTTAGAGAATACCCCATGATCTGTATCAAATAAAAGGGTTGTTTTCTTAAAATAGTATCTAATAGTTTGAATATTACTTTTTAAATTTTCATTGTTTTCAAAATATTGATTGCTCATAATTTACTCCTATAAATAAAACCTGAAGATATAATCTCCAGGTTTTTAATGCATTAAATTAAACTATTTAATTTCTACTTCAGCACCAGCTTCAACTAATTTAGCTTTTAAAGCTTCAGCATCTTCTGGAGAAATGTTTTCTTTAACTGGTTTTGGAGCATTGTCAACTAAGTCTTTAGCTTCTTTTAATCCTAATCCAGTTACTTCACGAACTAATTTAATTACAGCTAATTTTGCAGCACCTGCACTCTTTAAGATAACAGATACTTCAGATGGTCCTGTTTCTTCAACAACAGCTGGACCTGCAGCAACAGCTACTGGAGCTGCGGCAGTAACACCGAATTCTTCTTCGATAGCCTTAACTAATTCATTTAATTCTAATACACTCATTTCTTTGATTGCAGCAATAAAATCTGCAGTACTAATTTTTGCCATTTCGTTTGTTCCTCCTATTAACGATTTATTCTTCTTTTTCTGAAACTGCTTTAATTGCACATGCTAAGCCGCGAATTGGAGCTTGCATTACACTTAATAACATAGATACCATACCAAGTTTGTTTGGTAATTTTGATAATTGTTCAAGTTGTTTAGCATCTGTTGCTACACCACTTACAACCCCGCTCTTAACAGTGATTTTGTGATCTTTCGCAAACCCGAATAAAACCTTACTTGCACCAACTTCATCTTGAGAGAATACAGCAGCACTAGGTCCTACTAAACTTTGAGCATCAACTTCGTAACCTGCTTTTTCAGCAGCACGACGTAAAATGTTATTTTTAATAACTTTCATTTCACAGTTTTCAGCACGTAGCTTAATTCTTAATTCAGTAACTTCAGCTACAGTTAATCCTAGGTAATCAACGAATACTGTTGAACCAGCGTTTGTCATCTTTTCAGTAACTAATTCAACTTGTTCTTGTTTTTTAGCGATTGTCGCTTCATTCATTGTTTTCACCTCCTGAAAATTTTTCGGATTTCTTCCTCGGTAGGAAATTAAGTTGTCATAGACAACACCTACTGTCTACGGCAATGACGTTTGAACTATATACTATTTATAAATTTTACTATTTAATATTAAGCGATTGTTGATCCATCAATTTTGATTCCAGGACCCATAGTAGCTGAAACAGAAATGTTTAGCATATATACACCCTTAACAGTTGATGGTTTAACACGCATTAATTGATTGTAAATAGCTTGAATATTTTCTTTTAATTGTTGAGCTCCAAATGAAGCTTTACCAACTGGAACTAAAATGTTACCAGTTTTGTCAGCACGGTATTCTACTTTACCGGCTTTAAATTCTTTAACAGTTTTTTCAACATCCATTGTTACTGTTCCTGTTTTAGGGTTTGGCATTAATCCTTTAGGCCCTAAGATACGTCCTAATTTACCAAGTTCACCCATCATATCAGGAGTAGCAATTAATGTATCAAATTCAAACCAACCTTCTTTAATCTTTTCTAAGTATTCAGCATCACCTGCATAATCTGCACCAGCTGCTAAAGCTTCTTTAGCTTTTGCATCTTTTGCGATAACTAATACGCGAACAGTTTTCCCAGTTCCGTTTGGTAATGATACAGCACCACGTAAGTTTTGTTCTGCTTTACGTGTGTCGATGTTTAATCTGCAAGAAAGTTCAACTGTAGCATCAAATTTAGCATAGCTAGTTTTTTTAACTAATTCGATAGCTTCATCGATAGAATATTTATTTAATCTATCAACTAACTTTAAAGCTTCTTGATACTTTTTACCTCTTTTTGCCATATTATTTTTTCCTCCTAAATGTGGTCTAACGAATTTAATTCTTCCACTATTTTAGACAGATTTTTTATCTATCTTAATTTGGTTGTCGTAGATTATTCTACAACGATTCCCATTTGTCTTGCAGTACCTTCAACGATACGTGCAGCTGCTTCTTCATCGTAAGCATTCAAATCAGGCATCTTTGTTCTTGCAATTTCTAATAATTTTTCTCTAGAAATTGTAGCAACTTTTGTCTTCTTAGGAGTAGATGCTCCTTTGCTGATTCCAGCTGCTTTCTTTAACAAATCAGATGCTGGTGGAGTTTTAGTCTCAAATGTAAATGTACGGTCATCATAAACTGTAATTACAACTGGAATAATACTTCCCATTTGATCTTTTGTCTTGTCATTGAATTGAGTACAAAATTGTTGAATGTTTACTTGTGCTTGTCCTAAAACTGGTCCAACTGGTGGAGCTGGATTAGCTTTACCTGCAGCGATTTGTAATTTAATTACTTTTTTAATTTGTTTTGCTGCCACGAGACACACCTCCTTTTTTGTCCGTGCGTGGTCAAATGAATAATAAATATTCTCCCACTTATAAAAAATTATAAAAATTATATAGTATATGTGCTGTCAATGCACGCGTCTAATATTATATACTAAAGTCTAAAAAAAAGCAAGTAAAATACATATATTTTTTAGATAAATTTTTATTAAATTTTTCCAATAAAAACCACTATTTTTAATGTTATATTTACAAAGATAAAAAGGAGGAAAAAATATGAAAATCAAAAAATTTTTATTATATATTTTACTAGCAATTCTATCTATTTCTCTATGTGGTTGTGCAGCAGGCGGAGCCTATAGCGATGCAGATTCATTATCACCTGGAGGTTCATCTGGATTCACACCAGAATACGTTAAGCCTGGCGTTTCTAGTGACGCCTCTGATTCTTATGATCCATCTTCACCAGATTACGATGTTACTGATTCACCAGGAGATGAATCATATGGCGATAAATCAGATGATATTATAATAGATGAGAATAAACAAGGGCCACTCGCTGGACAAATCACTTCTTCTGAATGGAGTGATATTAAAAAGTACGATTATTGGTTATCATTATTCGAATCAAGCCAAGAAAATTCTGAAGGTTTATTCAGCAATTATTTCACTACCCTAAGCAAATATAATTCTAAACTTTATACTCAAAAAATGATCAAAGTAAATGTTTCTAATGAAGAAGCAATTAGTGGATTAAAGGTAAGACTTTTCAATGAAACATACTCTTTCAATGCTGTAACCGATGTTTTCGGAAATGCATATCTTTTCTTACCAGAAAACCCTTCTTTCCCATATGTTATCGCATATGGCGACCAACTTTATGAATTAACCGAATATCCACAAGATACTATCAACTTAGAACTTTCAGATTATCAAAACGATAACAACAAAAAAATATTAGATTTAATGTTTGTTATCGATACAACTGGTTCTATGGGTGATGAACTAGAATATTTAAAATCAGAAATTAAAGATGTAATCGAAAGCATTAATACCGACAATAATACAATCAGATTATCATTATTATTCTATCGTGATAAAGGCGATCAATACGTAACAAGATTATTTGATTTTACAAACGATATTAATGAACAAATCCAAAATATTAATAAACAATCTGCTAATGGTGGAGGAGACTTTGAAGAAGCCGTTGATGAGGCATTAAATATCGCCGTAACCCAAGCTAATTGGTCAAGTAGTCCTTCGACTAAATTACTTATCCATGTCCTAGATGCTCCACCACACTCAACCGCAGAAAAGATTAATTTATTTGCCTCATCAATTATTTCTGCTGCTAACAAAGGAATTAGAATAATCCCTGTTGCTTCAAGCGGAATTAATAAATGGACTGAATTCTTATTAAGAACTGAAGCTTTAATGACTGGCGGAACATACACCTATATAACTAATGATTCAGGTATTGGTAATGGTCATATTGACGCAACAACTGAAGAAAAAGCTGTAGTTGAATATTTAAATGCCATGCTTGTTAGAATTATCAATGAATATCATACAGGAGTTGTAACAGAGCCAATTCCATATTATCAAACTCAAAAGTAAGTAGAAGCAATTGCTTCTACTTTTTTTACAAAATAAAAAGATGCGCTTTCGCACATCTATTATTCCACTTTTTCTACTTCGTCAAAACTGATTTCAGTAGGTGTTTGTCTTCCGAAGAAATCCACTAAAATAGTAACTTCTTGTTTTTCAAGATCCATTTTTTCAACTGTTGCTTCTTGTCCAACAAATGTACCAGTTAGTACACGAACTTTATCTCCAACTTGGAATTTTGTTGCCACTTCTAATGTAATACCACAGCTCTTAAGAATTGGAATAATTTCATCATTAGATAGAGGTACTGGTTTAGCTCCTCCACCACTTGAACCCAAGAATCCTGTAACCATTGGTGTATTACGAACAACGAACCATGATTCATCAGTTACAATCATATCAACAAAAATGTAACCTGGAAATTGTTTTTCAACAACTTCTTTCATTTCACCATTTTTCTTCTTTTCTAAACGAATTGTTTCGGGAATTAACACACGGAAAATATAATTTTCCATATTCATTGATTTAATACGTCTTTCTAAATTAGTTTTCGCAGCGTTTTCCATTCCTGAATAAGATTGGATAACGTACCACGCTCTTTCATTTTCGTATGCCATTTATCGTTCCTACTTAAATAATTGCATTAAAGGATCTAAAGCTAAATCACATACAAAGAAGAATAATGCAAGTACAACAATAAATACTAATACACGTACAATGTTAATTAAGAATTCACTTCTCTTTAAACCTTTAATATGTTTAGCTTCATCAAATGAAGGTTTGTAGAATGGATAAACTACTAATAATAAAGATATTGCTCCTAAACCTACTAAGATCCAAGCGAATACTTTCGGATAACTTCCAATTAAGAATAGTCCTGAATCAACTACTAATGCTCCAGAGATAATTAAAACCCCTAAAACGATTGCGAAAAGAGCAATAAAAGCAAGAATTAAATTTTCATATTTGTATTCTTTACTTAAAAATGACATTGCACCCTTTTTTTCTTTTTTAACTTTTTGTTCTGACATCTTAATGTCCTCCTATTTAGTTTCTTTGTGCACAGTATGTTTGTTGCACTTTTTACAGAATTTTTTCATTATAACACGTTCAGTTGTGTTCAACTTATTCTTTTCAGTTGTGTAATTTCGTGAAAGACATTCTTCACAAACAAGAATAACTTTTTCTCTCATGATATCACCCGCTTTTATAATTTTACCAAATTTTGTTCTATTTGTCAAATATATTAATACCTATTTTTATTTTAACTCATCAAGTTTATTTTTAATTCTTTGAATTGAATTATAAACTGTTTTTTCCGAGACTTTTAATATCTGACAAATATCTGATACTTTGAAATTTCTAAGAAATCTCATTTTGTATATTTCTTTTTCCATATCTGACAATTTTAGTTTAGAATAATCAAAATTTTCAAGTTCTTTATTTTCTCTGTTATTGGCATCTTCTATCTCTTCTGTCATATATGTAATATTATCTTTACGTTTATTTTCCCTTAACAAAGATATTAATCGATTAGTAAGTATTAAATCAAAATATTTATTGAATGTTTTATTAGATGATGCATCATACAGTTTTATCGCTTTAAGAAGCATTAATCTTCCTTCTTGTAAGCAATCTTCCGCAATATCTGCTTCAATCTTAAATCTCTTCATTTTAGTTTTAATAAGGGGATCATATTTTTGAAACATCAACTCTAAGGCTTCTTCGCTACCTTCTTGAATTAGATATAATAATTCGTTATCATTTATTTTTCCAAATTCACTCATTACGCCTTCCGATTACGAACAATTTCGTACAAAATTAATCCTGCACTTACTGATGCATTTAAAGAATTAACTTTACCATACATTGGTATTTTAACTAAAATATCACAATTTTCTTTAACCAATCTTGAAATTCCCTTGCCTTCTGATCCTACTACAACCGCAATATTCCCATGATAATCTTGTTGTTTAAAGTCAATTGTCCCATCAAGTTCTAAACCAATTACCCAATAACCATTCTTCTTTAGTTCTTGAATTGTTTGAGTTAGATTAGTAACTTGAACTACATCGACATATTCAATCGCTCCAGTTGATACTTTCGCAACTGTTTGATTCAAACTAACACTACGATTTTTAGGGATGATAATTGCATCTGCCCCTGTAGCATCAGCACTTCTTAAAATTGCACCTAAATTGTGAGGGTCTTCTAGACCATCCAAAATCATTAATACTCCACCATCTTGTTTTTTACTAGTTTTTCTTAAAACCTCATCTAATGTCGCATAATCATATTCGATTATTTCCGCAACAATCCCTCCATTTTTATCACCATATTTTTTAGTAATAACATGTTGAGGAAGAACTTCATATTTAAGACGATTATCTTTAAGTAATTTTAAAAAACTTTGATCTTTTAAGTTTTCAGCAACTATTAATTTACTAATATTACGTTTATTTCTAATTGCTTCCACAATGGGATTTTTTCCTACTATAATCATATCTTACCCTCTTCAATAATTTTAATAGATAATTCAATCAATTCATCTAAACGTTTAAAATCTTGTTGTAAATATAAATAACCAATAACTGCCTCAAAACCTGTTGAACAATTATATTCATTATAATCTAAGTTTCTACGGTAATTATGATGAGCTCCATTTCTACCTCTTTTGTAAATAGTTTTTTCAGTTTCTGTTAACATATCCAATAAAACAGTACAAATCAAGTAGTGAGCATGAGCACTAACATATTTTACACTTAAATTTTTAAGTTCATTACTTTTAGTTATCTTATTATCTATCAAATATTTTCTAATTCTAAGTTCATAATATGCATCACCGATAAAAGCAAGATTAGCTCCACTTAGTAATTCATATTTATTTGGAAGTTCTTTTTCCATTAAAATTTAATTCCCATTTCTGTAATTTTTGCACGAAGTTCATCAGCAAGTTCAAAATTCTTTTCAGCTCTTGCTTTTTTCCAAGCAAGTAATATTTCTTTTTCTTCTTTATTTAAAGGTTTAACATCAGGAATCATTCCTAAAATATTCAACATTGCTGATAAAGAGTTTTTATATGTTGCTAAAACTTGATAATCTTTAACTGCAGTTCGCATTGATGTATTAATTTCTTTTAATAATTTAAACATTGTTGTAAATGCATTTGGAGTATTAAAATCATCAGCCATATTGTTTAAGAATTCAGGTAAAAATACTTCTTCTGCACCTTCAAAATTCACATCTGCTAGTTCAAGTTCACGATGTAAACTTAAGTATGCTCTGTTGATTTTTTCCCATTCAGTACAACTTCTTTCAATTAAATCTTCTTTATAAGCAATACTTTGGCGATAATGATTACTAAGAATCATTAATCTAACCGCTTGATATGGATATTTTTCAAGTAAATCTTTAGCCCAAACAACATTACCTAATGACTTACTCATTTTTTCTCCTGCCAAATCAATACGAGCATTATGTAACCAATAATTTGCAATTGTTGAATCATGCATACACATTTCTTGAGCAATTTCATTTTCATGATGCGGGAATTTTAAATCATTACCTCCACCATGAATGTCTATTTGACCTTTAAAAATATCATTAATCATTACACAACATTCTGTGTGCCAACCAGGACGTCCCTTTCCAAATGGACTATTCCATTTTTTTCCATCATCACTAGTTAATTTCCATAATACGAAATCACTTGGATCTTCTTTACCAGATTCAATGCTAATTCTTGAACCAGCTTCTAAATTATCTAATTGTTGATTACTTAAAATCCCATATTGTTTAGCTTTACGCACTCTAAAATAAACATTATCTCCACTTTGATATGCATAGCCTAAATCTACTAATTGTTTAATATAATCTGTAATTTGATCAATTGTATTAGTTACACGAGGATTAGCATAGTATGGCATACAATTAAAACCACGACACACATCTAAATATGCGTTAATATATTTTTCCGCAACCTCTTCTTCAGTTATACTCAATTCTGAAGCTTTTTTGATAATTTTATCATCAATATCTGTAAAATTAGAAACATATTTAACATTATATCCTAAGTAATCAAAGAATCGATGTACCATATCAAAGAAAACAACTGGACGAGCATTTCCAATGTGAATATCATTGTAAACCGTTGGTCCACAAACATACATTGATACTTCCCCTTCTTTAATAGGTTTAAAATCTTCAATTTTATTAGTTAGTGAGTTATATAATTTTATTTGCATAACCATCTTCCTTTCATTTTTAAATAAATAAGACCACAATTAAATTGTGGTCTTAACTTAGCGTCTTTAACAATATCGATAATTGTTGTTGATTTTAGCAAACCAATGTAGATACTGACTAACGTTTTGAGAATTGTGGTGCACGACGAGCTTTGTGTAGACCATATTTTTTACGTTCAATAGAACGAGGGTCACGAGTAAGAAGTCCTGCTTTCTTTAATGTACTACGATAATCAGGGTTTACTAGTAATAAAGCACGGCTAATTCCTAAACGAATAGCTCCAGCTTGACCACTAATACCACCACCACAAACATTTACATAGATATCATATTGATCTCCTGTAGTTGTTAAGTTTAATGGTTGAAGTACGTCTAATCTGATTGCTGCTGAAGGAATGTATTCTACGAAATTACGTCCATTAACTTCAAATTTACCTGTACCAGGTACCATACGTACACGAGCAACTGAACTCTTACGACGACCTGTAGCTTGATATGATGCTTTTTCCATTTCGTTTTTCCTCCTTATTTAACTGTTGGGAATGGTTCTGGTTTTTGAGCAGCTTGTTTATGTTCTGGACCAACGTATACAAATAAACGACGGTACATATCATCACCAAGTTTACCTTTTGGAAGCATTCCTCTTACTGCTTTTTCAACAATCTTTTGTGGTTGTTTTTCAAGCATTTCAGTAGCTGTACGCACCTTTAATCCACCAGGATATCCACTGTGACGTACATATTCTTTCTTTTGCCATTTTGCTCCTGTTAAAGCAATTTTTTCTGCATTAACGATAATTACATAATCACCACAATCTACATGTGGAGTGAAGATTGGTTTATGTTTTCCTCTTAATACAGTTGCAACATCCGCAGCCATACGTCCTAATACTAAATCTTGAGCATCAACAACGTACCACTTACGTTCAATAGTTTCTTTTTTCGCCATAAATGTTGAGCGCATTTTCATTTTCCTCCATAATTTCTTCAATTAATTTTAAATCGTTTCAAAGAATGTTGTCCTCTAAAAACGATTGTAGAGGGCAATGTGGGTTTTCTTTTCAAAATGTATCGTATGTATTATACACTAACAACTAAAATTTGTCAAATTATATAATATATTATTTTTTAATTTTATTTTAGAGAAAAAAGAACAGTTTAAACAACCGTTCTCTTCTTATAATTTCCTCGTAGATTCTTTAATTCCGATACTTCAATAAAAGCTTTAGGATCTTCTTTTTCAATATAATTTATATATTCATCTACTTCATACATTGAAAGAACTATTTCCATCATCTTACGCGGTTCCATTGTATAACCACCTACAACATCATAAATAGTAATACCATGATGGAACCTTTGAAGAATATTAGTACGCAATGCTTCCATTTTATCAGTGCTTGTGATAATTTGTAATTTCATCATACGATATGATGTGTAAAAATTAGCAACAACAATACTTGAACAAATTAATCGTACAATAGTAAATAAAGAAGTTTCAATACTAATAATTGATGCACAAGCAATAATAATTAAATCAACGATAAATGAGTATTTCGCAAACGAAATATTTTTCTTAACAAGTAAGTAGTTTGCGATTACATCCATCCCACCACTTGATCCACCTGCTTTTAAGCATAAAGATATTCCGTACCCTGATACAGCTCCACCTAAAATAGCCACTAAAAGTCTAGCACCACTGTCAAATTCGACACCATTTTCTGTTACAACACCAATAAAATCTTTTAACGGATTAAATCCTGCATCAGCAACGAATTGGAAAAAAGCTACCACAACAGTTTGTAATCCGACAGATATTAATGTCAAAATCGCAAACTTTTTACTTACTCCTTTTGTTCCAAATAAGAAAAGCGGTAAATTAATTAATCCAATAAATAAACCAACAATTGGTGTAACTTTACCCCAAACAAATCTAGAAATTAACTGAGAAATACCAGTAATTCCTCCAGCAAAGAAATCTCCAAGGTTTAAAAGCCATACAACAGCAGCCGAATAAATTAATGTTCCAACAATAGTCAATAATAAAGAATGTCTAGTTCTTTGATCAAAAAAGTCTAATATTTTCTTTTTAGTCTGTTCCATATAATTCCTCGATAATTATCTAACTACACTACCATTTTCTAATTTTTTAACTTCCAATAATTCTAAATCATTTTCATCTGAGGCACAAAGAACCATACCAAATGATTCAACTCCTCTAATTTTAACCGGTTTTAAATTAGTAACTACTACTACTTTTTTACCAACAAGTTCTGTTGGATCATAGTATTTAGCAATTCCTGAAACAATTTGACGTGTTTCATTTCCAATTTGAATTTGTGAAACAAGTAATTTTTCCGCATTAGGATGTTTCTTACATTCTTTGATTTCCCCAATTTTTAGTGAAACTTTCGCGAAATCATCAATAGTTATCTCAGGGATTTTTTCCTCTTCTTTTTCTTCTTTTTTAACTTCTTTTGCCTTAGATTGTGCTTCAAAATATGCAAGTTCTTCTGCTAAATCAACACGTTTGAATAATGGTTCAACCTTTTCAGCAACATTATTTTGATACTTATAACCATATTCTAATGTTTTTAAATCATCAAACGCTTCTGTTAAACCTAAAGATGCACGAATTTTTAATGCAACACTTGGCATAATTGGCGCTACAATATCACTAACAATTCTTAATGTTTCAGCTAAATGATACATTACACTCGCAAGTTTTGCTTTTAAAGACTCATCTTTAGCTAAAACCCAAGGAGTAGTTTCATCAATATATTTATTAGCACGAGAAACAATATTGTTAATTTTTCCTACCGCATTTTGTAAATGGAATGAATCCATTTCATTTTTATATTCATCAACATTCACTTTAAGCACTTCTTCTAAAGCAGCATCAAAATCTGTATTTTCAATTTCATTTGAAAGTGAACCTTTAAAGTACTTATTAATCATTGATACCGTACGGCTAAGTAAATTACCTAAATCATTTGCTAAATCATTATTATAACGTTCAACAAAACGTTCATAACTAAATAATCCATCATTACCAAGTGGTAATTCTTTAGTTAAATAATATCTAACCGCATCAACTGAATATCTAGCAGCTAAATCCATTGGATAAACCATATTACCTTTAGATTTACTCATTTTACCAGATTTCATTAAGATCCAACCATGAACATAAAGTTTAAAATTAATTGGAATATTTAAAGCCATTAACATAATTGGCCAATATACAGCGTGGAATCTTAAAATATCTTTTCCTACAACATGACAAACTTTATCATTATTTACCCAATATTTTTGATAATTACTATCATCATCAGATCCATATCCAAGAGCACTTAAATAGTTAAATAATGCATCAATCCAAACATAAATAACATGTCTAGGATTTGATGGAATTGGAACACCCCATGTGAAAGTAGTTCTACTAACACATAAATCTTCTAATCCTGATTCAATAAATGAAACAACTTCATTGCGACGAGTTTCTGGTTGAATAAAGTCAGGATGAGTATTAATGTATTCAAGTAATGGTTCAGCATATTTTTTTAGTCTTAAGAAATAACTTTCTTCTGAAACACGAGTAGTTGGTTTACCACAGTCTGGACAAGTATTTCCTTCTCCTAATTGACTTTTTGTGAAATATGCTTCACATGATACACAATAATCACCTTCATAATGACCTAAGTAAATATCATCATTAGCAAGTAATTGTTCAAAAACTTTTTGAACAATTTTTGTATGTCTAACTTCTGTAGTTTGGATAAAATCATCATAAGTAATACCTAGATTTTTCCAAAGTTCTTTAGTTTCTGCAGCAATACAATTAACATGATCAAGTGGTGTAACACCAGCTTTTTCAGCTGATTGTTGAATTTTTAATCCATGTTCATCCATTCCTGTTAAATATCTAACATCTTTCCCCATCATTCTTTCGAATCTCGCAAAGGCATCACAAGCCACTGTGGTATAAGCATTACCAATGTGAACTTTTCCACTTGCATAATAAATTGGGGTTGTAACATAACACTTATTTGTTTTTTCCATAAGTATATCTCCTTTATAACATCCTTTTAATTATACTATATATTGATGAAAATTGCAATAAAAACTATGTTTAAATTTATTTTTAAAAGAAAAACATTCCTAACGGAATGTTTTATTATTTAACAATATTTAAAATTGCTTCAATTGATTTATCTGCAGCACTTTTGGCAAAGTTATAATATCCATCAATTTGTGATTCAGCACCAATAACATCAGAGATTACTCTAAAGTTAATAAATGGTACATTATTTTCAAAACAAACTTGAGCAACAGATGCAGATTCCATATCAACCGCTAAAACTTTTTTGTTTTGATAGTATTTAGATACAATATTATCTATTACTTCACGGTTATCAGCGAAAGTATCAGCTGTTACTATTAAACCATATTGATAATCGATATCTTTTAATGATTCAACCGCATCAATACTACTTTCAAAATATTTTGGCATATTTGGAAGTTTTCCGTATTCTTCTCCATCAGCAGTTAAATTTACATCATAATAAGAAACTTCTTTAGACACTACCAAATCAAGGGTATTTAGCCCTTTATCATATCCTCCAGCAATTCCTGAATTGATAATAAGCTCTGGTTTAAAATGCTCAATCAATAATGCGGTTGTAATTCCTGCGGCAACTTTACCAATACCACAAATTACTAAAACCACTTCTTTTCCATTTAAACTACCTTGATAAAAAGTTTTATTAAGCACTTTCTTTTCAGTAATATTATCTAGCTTTTGAATTAAGGCTTCAGCCTCAATTTGCATTGCGCATATTACAGCAATCATATTATGCGTCAATTTCTTTTGATGAGATTTCGTGGATTAATACCCAGAATTCTTCACCACTTTCAGATTTAACATAAACTTTGTCACCCACTTTATGGTTAACGATTGCGCTACCAAGCGGAGATTCATTAGAAATTAATTGACGTAATGGGTCAGCTTCTAATGTCCCAACAATTTTGTAAACTTCAACTGATGGTTCATCTTCATCTTCTAAATCTAAGAATTCGATTTTAACCCATTTACCAAGATTATTAGCTCCGTCTTTAATAATTTCATAGTTTTTTAAGATTTTTTCAATTGTGCTAATTCTTGCCGCAATTTGTGCTTGTTGATCACGTGCTGCATCATAGTCAGCGTTTTCTGATAAGTCCCCTTGGGCTCTTGCTTCTTGTAAAGCAGTAATATTTTTAACACGATCAACGTTTTTTAGTTGATATAACTCATCTTGAAGATTCTTTAAACCTTCTTCAGTTAAGGTAAATTTTTCACTCATATTTTTAACCTCTCAATTTTCCTTGATTTTTCTTGCATATTATTATACCAAATTTTATGAAAAATTGCAAGAATTATATATTAACTTTACGCACCATATCATCCTTCGTCAATTTAAACGGAACTTTAATTAATAATAATTGTAGTGGATGATTAGCAACTTCCCTTTTTTCTTTTGTTTCATAATCAATTATTTCATCAATTATCATTTTAGTATTTGGTAAAGTTGGACCAAAGAATTCAACTTCATCTCCCACTTTAAAATAATTGCGTTGTTCAATCAATGCGACATTTGTCGATTCATCATATGCCATAACCCATCCAATATATTCTTTTGTTGGATGTTCTGAACGATCATCGTAAAGTCCACCTTCAACTTTCGGTAATCCTTCAAAAAATCCATTAGAAGTCAAACGATTTTCAGCTTTTCCAATTTCAATTTCTGATTTTTTTAAATCTTCTTCGGTTACATAGCCCTTTTCATAATAAGCATCTATTAACATTCGATAACTTCTAATAACAACCGCTAAGTAATAACTAGACTTCATACGTCCTTCTATTTTTAAAGATGCAACCCCTAAATCCAATAACTTAGGAATAAATTTAAGCGCCATTAAATCTTTTGAACCGATATTATAAAACATTGGTTGTTTTTCTCCATTTTTATATAGTGTATAATTCCAACGACATGAATGAGCACATCCTCCGCGGTTAGCATCACGATTAGTCATATGGTTACTTAAAACACAATGCCCTGAATAACTAGAACACATTCCACCATGAACAAATACTTCAATCTCAACATTAGTTTTTTTCATAATTTGTTCAATTTCACAAAGTGTTACTTCTCTAGCCAACACAACTCTTGAAACCCCACGCTTATGATAATAATCAATTCCTAAACTAGTTGTTGTTGACATTTGTGTACTAAGATGTAATTCTAAAGAGGCAGCAACCTCTTTTGCGCGCTCCATAATATATCTTGATGAAGTGATAATCGCATCAATTTTTATAGCATCTAATGCTTTTAAATATTCATCTAAACCATCTAAATCGGCATCATGTGGAATAATATTCATTGTAACATAAACTTTTTTGTTTAAATTATGGGCAAAACTAGCTAGTTCTTCTAAATCCTTTAAATCAAAATTAGATGCTCTTGCTCTTAAACTAAATTGTTTTCCTCCCACGTATACCGCATCAGCTCCATATGTTAAAGCTATCTTCGCTTTTTCTAAAGAACCAGCCGGTGCTAATAATTCAACTTTATTCACAACTTGCACCTCCTTCTTTCTTTAGGAGTTTGCTTTTTTCATATAGTAAACCTTTGGTATAAATAATATCGATAGTTGGTAATTTATCAAACTCTTCTTTATTATATATATCCACTATTTTTTCAAAATCATTTGTTTCAATAAATTTAGATGTTATAACATAATAATTATCTAAACCTAACTCTTTAATCTCTTCTGCCAAACAATAAGCCCCATCTAAGTAAACAGCCATTCCATTTTCATTTTGTTCAATTGGATAGTGACTTTCTCTTAATTCTTCCACAATATCATAATTACTACTTGTATCTACTTCGATTTGACGATACTTTTGGTAATTAGTGATTAGTTCACGGCGTGAATGAAAGATTGGATAATATCCAAATGAATGAATATACAAAGGCTCTTTTACTTTGTTAGTAATATCTTTTAATTCGTCAAAACTTACTTCAGTCGATACAACAACACTATGGTTTTCTTTTAACATCACCATAATATCCAAATGATTAGTCATATAAGTATTAACTTGATAAATTAGTTTATCAGTAAAATGTTTTTTACAAGCCATCTCATAAAAAGTAACATCACCATAAAAATAATAATCTATTTCTAATTCAAGTAATCGATCAAGTAATTGATCTAAATTATCAAGCTCATTTTCATGGAAAATTTTTCTGGCGTTAAGATATACTTTTTGATTATTTTGATGGATTTTTTTAATTACTTCTTCTAACTCTTCCATAGGACATAATTCATCATAATAGCAACTAAGCCCTTCAAGATTAATTATAAAGCCATCAACATCTAAAAATTTATCAATCAAACTTTTTTCTTTTAACTCTACTACTAATTTCATATTACTTTCTCCAAGTAATCGCTAGCCCATCACCCAAATCAATAAATTCGGTTGTAAAATCAGGATGATTAGCTAACCAATCATGATATCTTTGAATTTTCTTTAACATATTTCTTAAATTTTTAGAAATATTTTCATCATCAACTGAAACATTATGAAAATTCATATTATCAGTAATTATTAAAGCATTTGGTTTTAATAACGGCAAATAACGTTCAAAAAATCTTTGTGATTGGGCTTTAGCCGCATCAATAAATAATAAATCATACTCACTATCAAAATCATCTAAAGAACATTCTAACGCATCGAAAGGGTGAATTTTTATTTGTTTTTTTAGATCATATTCTTCAAGATTTTTAGTTGCTTGCATAATCATTTCTGGATTTCTTTCAATTGTATCAACTAATACATCTTCGCTTACGCTTGCGAAATGAAGAGCTGAATAAGCTATTGCCGTACCAATTTCTAAGATCTTTTTTATTTTTCGTTCTTCAATTATCTTTTTAATATATACTAAAGAATCTTCCATAATAATTGGAGTTCCATGTTCTAAAGCATATTCTTTAATTTTGGGATATAGTTCAAGAAACTCCATTTTATTACCTCCTAATGTTTCTTTAAAAAATCCAAGTCGCCATTTTTAATTAAAAATCTAACAACCTCTTTATATTTACCAAGTTCAAAACATAAATTCAAATATTCTCGTATTTCTTCTTCATACAGCCAAAATAAACCATATTTTTTGCCTAGTGGTAAAACATAACTCTTTAAATATCCTTGCATTTTAAGATAGCTATGTTGTTCAAATTTACCCTTCATATATTCTAAATAGCTAACATATAGTTTTTCATAATCAGAATGCTCTGCGCTCTTTTTTATTTTTCTAAGATACTTACCGCTTTTTTCAAAATCATTTATTTTACTTAATACCATTGCTTCAAGACATAAAATAGCATAGTCAGGACCAGCAACATTAAGAATATCTAAAGCTCTTAAATAATCTGCTAAGTAGTAGTAAATTAAACCTTGATAAAAAACGATTTTGTTTTCATCTAAGTCATTGTTTTTTATTGTTAATAACTGTACATCTAGTTCATCTTCAACATCCACATTCCCATTTTTAGCATACAATACTAGACACTGTAAATTATGCATTAGAATACGATTATTGTAAAGTTCTTGGTTATCAAATTGTTTTAATCCTTGATAATATCTAAAAAATGTACTTTCTTTTCCTAAACAAAAGTAAATATCTGCTCCCAAATCCCATACCGCAATATTAAAATACATATTATCTGAAGGATTATTTTTTAATATTTCGATTTGTTCTGCAGCTGTTTTAAATTGGTTAATTTTAAATAAGTATAGTGTTGATAAAAAAGCTAACAAATATAATTCTTCTTTTGATAAAATATTCCTAATATCTTCTAATTTAGTAATTAAAGTAAAAGCTTCATTAAAATTTTTATTTAAAATATCTGTTAATAAAATAATCAGTTCTAATTCCGTATCACAATATACTCCCGCATTAACCATTCTTTTTAGTTTATCATCTAATAAATCAAAACGATTTAAAAGATAATATTCAACAACGGTACTAAAAAATGTATCATCGCGATTACATTTAACATTGTCATATTCAATATTTAGATTTTCACATAATTTCTTTAAATAATAATCATCTACATCAACTAAACCATTTTCAATTTTTGAATAGTAGCTAGGACTACATACACCTTTACTAACATTTTCTAAAGTTTTTCCTTGTTCAAGGCGTTTTCTTTTCATGTATCTAATTAATCTTAATACATTTTCTTTTTCAACATTCCCATACTTTTCTTGTAATGCTTTTAAACTATTTTTCATTATTACCTCCCATCACCCTTCTCTAATATTTTATCATATTTTAGGGTTATTTGTCGAGTGAAATAGTTTTCGAAAAATAGTCAAATATTCATAAAAAAAGGCCTAAAATCGCTTAATTTTAAGTCTTTTTTATAAATTACAATAATTTATTCATAAATAGGATTATACTTAGTTATTTCTTTTTTTAAAATTCTCTCATTTGGTACAAATTTTTGTAACAATTGGTGAAATTCTTTACTATGATTGAGATGAACAAAATGAGTTAATTCATGGAAAATAACATATTCAATAAAATTAATTGGTAAATTTACTACACTAATATTAATAATAATTTTATTTTGTTTAGGATAGCAACATCCCCAACGTGATTTATACTTTTTTATTTCTAACAGAGGATATTTTATTAAATACTTATTCATCTCTTTAAAACATTTATTTAATACTTCTTGAAAGATCAATTCTGCCTGGGTTTTACGCCATTTATTTAAAATAGTTTTAATTTTGGCTTCTTCTAAACTCTTTGAATAAATAACTAGTTCATCATTAAAAAGCTCAACTTTTTCAATATTTGATGCTAAAATCTTTAATTTGTATTCATGACCCAAAAAAAGATATTTTGAATCTGTTTCATATTTAGTATTTAAATAATACCCTTGAGGTTGTTTTTTAATAATCCATTCAAGATTATCATTAATAAATTTTTCAAGTTTATGAAAAGGCATATTAATTGGTGTTTTAATTGTTAAAGTTGTTTGATGGTAATAACCAATGATTATTCTTTTATATTTACCTTTTTTTATTATATAAGGAATATTATTATTTTCTAAACATTCTAGTTTATTCATTCAACCATTCCTTATATAATTCATACACTTTAGCGGTTAGTTTTTCTAATGTGTAATCTAAATCATTAATTACCCAATCAGCTAGGTTATTTAATTCATCAGTAAATACTAAATCATCACCAGATAAACGCATCTTTATGCTTTCTAAAGAATCACCACGTTTAATCATTCTTTGTTTGCGTAAGTCTTTACTACATGTAATATAACAGATTTTCACTAAATCTTTCGCACTTTCAAGATAATGTTTTAATCCACTTGGTTCTAAAATAACTACTTTATCAGGATCCAAACCTTCATAACTTGTTCCATAATAATTACCATTATATTCAACATACTCTAAAAAGAATCCACTCTTGATTTTTTCCACAAATTCTTCTTTTGATAAAAAATGATAATCAAGATGATTTACTTCTCCTACACGCATAGGACGACTTGTATAAGTTACAAGTTTTTTCATATTATATTTTTCAATTAATAATTTTACTACTTCGGTTTTTCCTGATGCACTTGGCCCAACTAATATTAACATTATAACACCTAACTTTCTCTATATAGTATAACATATTTTAAAAAAATAAAGACTAAAAATAAGCATATTTTTAGTCTTTTAATAACTTTATTTTAAAGCATATTTAATTGCTTCATCAATTGTTTTAATTGGAAGAATTTCCATACTGTTTTTAACACTTGTTGGAACTTCATCTAAGTTCTTTAAGTTTTCTTCTGGAATTAAGATTTTAGTTAATCCTACACGATGAGCAGCAATTGATTTTTCACGAACTCCGCCAATTGGTAAAACATTTCCACGAAGAGTAATTTCTCCTGTCATTCCTACATCATGACGAACTTCACGATTTGAGAAAGCAGAAATTATCGCCGTAGCGATGGTAACACCTGCCGATGGACCATCTTTTGGAATCGCTCCTTCTGGTACATGAATATGAATATCATTTTCATTAAATTTATTAAAATCAATGCCAAATTTTTCCGCATTCGTTTTAACATAACTTAAAGCTGCTTGAGCAGATTCTTTCATAACATCACCAAGCTTACCAGTTAATACTAAGCCACCCTTACCCTTATAGTAAGTAACTTCAATTGATAAAGTATCTCCTCCATATGCGGTATAGGCAAGACCGGTAACAACCCCAATTTGATCTTTTTCTCCCGCTTTAGTTGGAGAGTATTTTTCTTTACCTAAATATTCTTCTAAATTATCAACCGTAATATCAACACGTTTTAGATTGTCCATTAAAATCTTTTTAATTGATTTACGAATAACGGCTCCAATTAAACGTTCAAGTTCACGTACTCCTGATTCGCGAGTATAATTTTGAATAATCATGTAAATTGCTTGATCACTGATTGAGAAAATATCTTTTGATAAACCATGTAATTTAAGTTGTTTATCTATCAAGTGATGACGAGTAATTTCAAATTTTTCAAACTCTGTATAACTAGAAACTTCAACAATCTCTAAACGGTCACGAAGCGGTGCAGGAATATTACCAAGATAGTTTGCTGTAGCGATAAAGAATACCTTCGATAAATCATATGGTTCTTCTAAATAGTGATCGCTAAAATAACGATTTTGTTCACTATCTAAAACCTCAAGCATTGCACTTGTCGGATCCCCTTTATAATCACTACTCATTTTGTCAATTTCATCTAATAAGTATACTGGATTATTAGTTGTTGCTTTAACCATTCCTTGTAAAATACGTCCAGGTAGTGCTCCAATATAAGTACGGCGATGACCTCTAATTTCTGATTCATCTTTTACTCCACCTAAAGCTTGTTTGACAAATTTTTTATTTAATGCTCTAGCCACTGATTTAGCTAAACTTGTTTTTCCAACTCCTGGTGGCCCTACTAAACAAAGGATTGTTTGAGGATTCTTTTTCATCATAATTTTAACAGCTAAATATTCCAAAATACGATCTTTTACTTTATCTAATCCATAATGATCTTCATCTAAAATCTTTTTCGCTTCAGCAATATTATCACAATCTTCTGATTCATTACCCCAAGGTAAACTTAAAACAAAATCAATATAAGTTCTAATAATACCACTTTCAGCCGAATTCGCTGGAACAGTCGCATAACGATTAAGTTCAGCCGTGATTTTAGTTCTCATTGCTTCACTCATACTACTTTCATTGATTTTTGTTCTTAAAGCTTCAATATCTGATTCTTTTTTAGCTTTATCACCAAGTTCTTCTTGAATAGCTTTCATTTTTTCGCGTAAATAATATTCTTTTTGAGACTCATTAATACTTCTTTTTACTTCTTGATCAATTTGATTTTCGATCTCTAAATAAAACTTTTGACGTTTTAAATCTTCTAAAATATTTTGTAAACGCACACAAACATCTACTTCATTTAAATAACGAAGTTTAGCATTATAATCATTTTTAAGATTATAAGCTAAAATATCAGCAAGTTCATCACTTGTTAACCCCTTACTTAGAGTTTCAATTGCGGCTTTATTTTCAAATGAAATTTTATTATTTTCATCAGTTAATTCATTTGCTACTAAATTTAATAATGGATATTCTTTATCTGGTTCTTTAGTAGTTGATGGCATTGTCTCAAAATCAACTAAAATATGGGGAGTTGTTTGTAATACTTCATGAATTTGACATCGAACAATCCCTTGTAATTTAACACGACGTACATTGTTAGGAACATTCATATTAATCATTATCTTCCCAACAATCCCAAATTCATTCATATTAGCAATATCAAAACTAGCATTCACCGGATTCTTAGGTACAAGAATCACAATATAATTTTGATACTGTTCAGCTTCTTTTAAAGCTTTAAGTCCTGCCGGATCGCTTACTTCAAAACGAACTTCATTATTAGGAAGCGGAACAATTCCACGTAAAGAAATCGCAGGAAGTTTAGCTTGTATTTTTTCTTTGGAAGTGAACATTTTTTAACCTCCTTCTTTCATTTTAAATTCTAATTCATTCTCTAAATTTATTCTTTTTACCATTTTTTGAGTGATAACTAACGACTTTGGTTGTTTATCATTTGAAATATTAAACATTACATCAAGCATAATTTCTTCTAATATTCGCTTTAATGATCTTGCTCCAGTCTTTTCTTTTTCAGCCAGACTTACAATTTCATCAAGAGCTTCATCTAAGAATTTTAGTTCAATATTATCAATTTTTAATAATTCTTGATATTGTTTCGTAATCGCATTATCTGGTTTAATTAAAATATCTTTTAATGCTTGATGATTTAATGGTTCTAAATTAACAACCACTGGAAGTCTACCAAGAAGTTCTGGAATTAAACCTACTCTATCTAAGGCATCAACCATACTTTTTGAATCATAACCATCATTATTTCCATTAAAACCAATTTTACTGGTTTTTGGCATATTTAACCCAGCAAATGCTCCCGCACAAATAAATAAAACATTTGATGTATCAAACGAAATATATTCTTGATACGGATGTTTTCTTCCTCCATGAGGTGGAACATTGATTATACTACCCTCGATAATTTTTAGTAAAGAATTTTGTACCCCTTCTCCCGATACATCCCTTGTAATTGAAGGACTTTCACTTTTTCTAGCAATTTTATCGATTTCATCAATAAACACAATCCCTCGTTCAGCTTTTTCTTTATTAAAATCAGCATTTTGTAAAAGCTTTAATAAAATATTTTCAACATCTTCTCCAACATACCCTGCTTCAGTATATACTGTTGCATCGACAATCGCAAAGGGAACTTCTAAGATTTCTGCCATCGTTTTAGCAAGTAATGTCTTACCTGTTCCTGTTGGACCAATAAGTAAAATATTCGCTTTTTCAATTTTATTTGTGGGATGATTAATTCTTTTATAATGATTGTATAAAGCAACTGACAAAACTTTTTTCGCCTGTTCTTGACCAATTACTTTTTTAGATAAGGCCTCATAAATTATTTTAGGCGTCAAATCACTATTATAACTCTCATTTTTATGATAATCATCTACCAAACTATCAGTTAGGCTCATAATATGATAATAGATATCAATACAGCTATTACAAATAGATGCATTAATACCTATCATTACGTTATTATCTTTTATTTCCGTTCCACAAAAGGAACACACATGTTTTGTATCACCCATTTTCAAAACCTCCATAAATATTATGGAAATTTTTTCATAGTTTTATACTAGATTAATTTATTATTCAGCAGCTGCTTCTTTTTTTGTTGTTTTTTTAGCAGGAGCTACTGCTGTAGCTTTTAATAAATCAATAACTTTGCTTTGTTCTAAACTAAATGCAAGTTGGTTAAGATTTACACGTTTAGCAACTTCTTTAACATCTAAACCATTTTCTTTTGCAACTTTTTCAATTTCTGCTTGTAATTCTTCAGGTGTAACTTTAATTTCTTCAACTTCAGCAATTTTGCTTAAAACTAAATCAGCTTTAACACGTTTTTGTCCAACTTCTTTAGCTTGTTTTTCAAATGCTTCTAAAGTTAATCCCATGTATTGTAAATATACTTCAAATGGAATTTTATATTGAGCAGCTTGTGCTTCACTTCTTGCTTTCATATCATTAACATAATCGTTAATCATACATTCAGGAATATTAATTTTTGTGTTTTTGCAAGCTTTTTCTACTAAATCGTTAGTGAATTTTTCATCAGAATGTTTTTTAGCATGTTCATTTAATTCTTCTTGAACATGTTTTTTATATTCAGCAACAGTTGTTACACCATCGATTTCTAATTCAGCAACAAACTCATCAGTTAATTCAGGAACAACTTTAGTTTTAACTTCATGAACAGTTACTTTAAATACGGCTGCTTTTCCTGCAAGTTCTGCATGATAGTCTTTAGGGAATGTTACTTTAACATCAACTTTATCTTCAGGTTTTGTTCCAATTAATTGATCTTCAAATCCAGGGATAAATGAATTAGAACCAAGTTCTAATGGATAATTTTCCCCAGCTCCACCATCAAATGGTTGATCATCAATATATCCTTCAAAATCAATAACTACTGTATCACCAAGTTCTGCTGGAGTTTCTTTAACAACATTTTCAGCTTTTGATTTTAATGTACGTTCAATTTGTTCTTTTACTTCTTTAGCACTTGCTTTTTCAGAAGCTTTTTTAACTTCTAAACCTTTATATTCACCAAGTTCAAATGCTGGTAATACATCAACAGTTGCTGTATAAGTAAAACCATTGTCTTTGTTTAATGTTGCGAAATCAACATCAATTGTAGGTTGGTTAACAACAAATAATTTGTTTTCATCAACTGCTTTTGGATAAGTTTCATTTAAAGCAAAGTTAACTGCTTCTTCATATAATGCTTCATATCCAAAACGTTTGATAAACATTGATTTAGGACATTTACCAGGACGGAATCCATCAATTTTAACTTCTTTAACAACTTTTTCGAATGCTTTGTCTAAAGCAACTCCAAATTCTTCTGGACTTACTTCAATTGTTAATTTAGCTAGATTATCTCTAACTTGTTCTAATGTTACTTTCATAATTTTCCTTTCATATACCTAAAATTAGGTAGCCAATTTTGGTCTTAAATTCTTACTTATTATATCAAATTATTATGCTTTTTGCAAATGATTTAATTACCATGACTAATAAACCAGTCAATCGCATCATTAATTGAGTCTTTTGCAGGTCTAATTCGAAGTTTTAAATCTTCTATTGCCTTACTATTATCATAATTACAATTCGTTCTTAAAGTCTTTAAAGCGAACTTTGTAAACACCGGTTTTACACCTCTTAATTTATAATAAAGCGGCATAAAGTTAGCAAAAAACATTATTAAACTAAATGGCAACTTAATAGGCAGTTTCTTTTTGCCAAGTTTTTCATTTATTATCATAAATAATTCATCTACACTAACTATTTCTCCTGTTATTAGATAAGATGAACCAACATCATTAAATACACAATATGCGATTGCTTCACTTAAATCACGCACATCAATAAAATTATATTTCCCATCAAGTCTAGCCATAATGCGATTATGGATATTATCTACTAAAACTTGTCCAATCGATGATACTTTAAAATCTAATGGACCAATTACTGCCGATGGATATAAAATAACCCCACATAGTGAACCACTATTTATTTTGTCTAATACATAACTTGTAGCTTTTGCTTTAGATTTACCATAATTACTTTCTAAAAGATCAGGATTAAAACAAGTAGGTTCTTTAATTAATCCAACTTCTTCTTTGTTAATCGCATCAACGCTACTAATATAAATAAACTTAGAAACTTTCTTTTCAATACAAATATCAACTAATTTTCTCGTTAAATCATTATTAATTTTTTCCATTTCCGATATTTGTTTATTGGTAACATCAATTAAACCAGCACTATGAATAACAATACTATCTTCTTCAATCTCTTTACTTAAAAAAGATATATCACTCAAATCTCCTACCACTTTCAAGCAATCAAATTCATCGATGGCCTCATCTTTAAGCCTTCTAACCAATAATTTAATTTGTATATCAGAATAGTTTTCAACCAAATATCTAATTAAATTATTACCAATATGTCCAGTAGATCCAGTTATAATTATTTTTTTCATATAATTACCCTTTACTAAATAATTCTGCTTTCTTAAATAATTTTGAATATATTTTTTCTTTAATCCAAATTTCTGTTACTCTGTCATTTACATCTTCAATATTAACCCATTCAACACCACTATTTTCATCAGGTTTAATACGCAAGCAATCACTAGTTGAAGCACTTAACAAGTAAGTAACATTTAAATGAACATGGGAAGAAACATATTCTCCTCTTTTAATATGTCCATCAACACATAATACTTCTAAAGAGAAAATATCGGGTGATAATACTTCGATATGTTCAACGCCACTTTCTTCTTTAACTTCTTTAATAGCAACTCTAAGTAAATCACTATCTCCATCAGCATGTCCACCAATCCAAGCCCATGAATCAAAAATATTATGATAAACCATTAATATTTTCTTAAAGTCTTGACTTACAACCCAAGCTGAACCAGTAAGGTGAGCATCTGTATTATTTCTAGTTAAAACATCAATATCTTTTTTTAACCAATTTAAAATTACTTTTTTATCAGATACTTCTTGTTCATTAAAAGGTATATAATTTTCAATATCAGCAATTAACTTCTTCATAACATACTCCATATTTATATATTTAATTATAACACTTATACCAAAAAATAGCAAAATAAAAGCCGTTTAATGCGGCTTTTTAGTTTGTTTTATATACGTTTTGAGTCAATAGTAAGTTTACTAATTTTATTTATTAATCGATCAGTCGCATATCTTGAACTTAATCTCCATGTCCAGTTACCTGAGGCAACTGCTGGAGTATTCATACGACCTAAATCATTAGTTAATTCTAAATAATCTTGGATTGGAATGATTGCTAAAAAAGCTTTACTGTTTAAAGCAAATTCGATTAATGCTTCTGTTCCAGTTTGATTTTTTCTTTTTGGACATTCTTTCTTGAAACGTTTCTTAGCATCGCCATTTAAATTTTGATACCAAGTTTTAGTACAGTCAGAGTCATGAGAACCAGTATACACAATACAATTTTCATCTTTAAACATTCTTGGTAAGAATTCTGCATCATCATCATAGAAAGCAAATTGAAGAATTTTCATACCAGGGAAACCAGTTTTAGCTAGTAATTCTCTAACATCTTCAGTTATGAATCCTAAGTCTTCAGCGATAATTTCTGCTTTTGGAAAATGCTTTTTAATAGTATCAAATAATTCAATTCCTGGAGCATGATACCAACTACCAAATCTTGCTGTTTCATGACCAAATGGAATTGCGTAGTATCCCGCAAATCCTCTAAAGTGGTCAATTCTTAAAACATCATAAAGTTTAAAGCTTTCTTTGATACGTTTTTTCCACCATGTAAAACCATCTTTTTCCATTTTATCCCAATTATAAATTGGATTACCCCATAACTGTCCATCAGGTGAAAAACCATCAGGAGGACATCCAGCCACAAGTGTAGGTTGATGTTTTTCATCCAACAAGAAATCTTCTGGACTACACCAAACATCCATACTATCATGTGCAACATAAATTGGCATATCACCAATAATTTTGATTCCTAAATTCTTAACATATTGGTGTAATTTATCCCATTGTTTATGAAATTCATATTGGATAAAACGCCAATACTTCATTTCTTCTTCAAAATTTTCTTTTAATTCCTTAGCTTTTTCGTAATCTTGATAATCGTTTTCCCAACTTGTCCATTCCGCATAACCATGTTGAACTTTTAAGCTCATAAATAAAGCATAATCATCAAGCCATTCTTGATTATTTTTACAGAATACAAAATAATCATCATTTGGATTAAATCTTGAAAAAGCTTTTCTTAATAAATCATATCTAGTATTAAATAGCCATCCGTAATCAACACGCTTATTTTTATTAATAGCCTCTTTTAAATCTTCTTTGGTTAATAGACCATCTTCATATAATACTTCAGGATCGATAAAATATGGGTTTCCTGAAGCTGAAGCTGGAGACTGATATGGGCTATCACCATATGATGTAGGATTTAGTGGTAAAACTTGCCAATATTTTTGTTTTGTTTTTGCTAAAAAATCAGCAAACTTATAAGCATCTTTACCAAAATTACCAATCCCATATTTTGAAGGCAAAGAACTAATTGGCATTAATATTCCACTATGGTGTTCTGTTTTTTTATTCATAATTTTCTCCCTTTGTATAAAATAAATTATGTCATTTTTCAAGATGTCAAATTATATTTGTTTTATTCTTTTTACTACGAGATATTAATCCCACTAATTGACCAGAAATTATTACACTTATCAAAGAATAAATAATTCTCGAAAAAGGAATATAGGTTAAAGATAAACCTAAAACTATTATATCCATGATTAAGTATATCCATTCAATTTTAATTTTAGCTGATTTTGAAATACTCATTGCTAAAGCATCATCACCAGTTGGAGCTCCTCCAATTTTTACACAAATACCAATTGTTACCCCAACAAAGATTGCTCCAAGAATTGAAGCAATTAATGGATATTCATAAATTGCTGGAAATACTGGGGGGAATAATTCAAAAATTCTATAACTTAATGAAAAACCGAAAGTCGCAAAAAACGAATAAATAATAAACTTGCGTCCTAACACTTTCCAACCAATCAAATAACAAATAACATTGAAGATAAAACTAGAAATTGCTGGAGTAATATTAAACCAATAGTCTAATAAAAGGGTTAATCCAAGCATTCCACCTTCTGTAATATCTGCGGTTGCATGAACATTGTATAATCCAAAAGCTAAAACAACACTACTAGCAAGGGCTATTATACAGTTTTTTAGTTTTATTTCACTAAACCATTTTTTCATACTAATTAGCAACAATGTTTACAAGTTTACCAGGAACAACAATTACCTTTCTAATTGTTAATCCCGCAAGTAATTCTTGAACTCTTGAAGTAGCTAGAGCAGCCTTTTCAATTTCTTCTTTTGAAGCTGTTGCTGCTACACTTACCTTATCACGAAGTTTACCATTAATTTGAATAACAACAGTAATTTCATCATCTTTTGTTTTTTCTAAATCATATGTTGGCCAAGCATCATACGCTAATGTATTGTTGTGACCTAAAGTTGTTTCCCATAATTCTTCTGCCATATGTGGTGCTAAAGGATTTAATAATTTAACAAATCCTTCTGCATATTCTTTCGGGAATACATTTTCTTTATATACCGCGTTTACAAAAATCATCATAGCTGCAATAGCAGTATTAAATTTAAGATTTTCATAATCTTCTGTTACTTTCTTTACTGTTTGATGATAAATCTTTTCTAAGTTTTTATTTTCTTCTTCTTTGATTTTATCATCTTCAGTATATAAACGCCAAATACGATCTAAGAATTTGCGGCTACCTTCAATACCATTATTATCCCATGGTTTATCAGCTTCAAGTGGTCCCATAAACATTTCGTATAAACGTAAAGCATCTGCTCCATATTCTTTTACAACAACATTTGGATCAACAACATATTCAGGGAATCTTTTACCCATTTTAATTCCATTTGACCCTAAAATCATCCCTTGGTGAACTAACTTTTGGAATGGTTCGGCACATGGAACTAATCCTTTATCATATAAATAATTCATCCACATTCTTGAATATAATAAGTGTCCAACCGCATGTTCTGGTCCACCTACATATAAGTCAACAGGCATCCAGTGTTCTAGTAACTTTTTATCAGCAAAAGTTTCCTCATTTTTTGGATCAATATATCTTAAGAAATACCAGCTAGATCCAGCAGAACCTGGCATTGTTGATGTTTCACGAACTCCTTTTTTACCATCCATTTCAACATTAACCCATTCAGTTGCTTTCGCAAGTGGTGAGTCTCCTGACTTAGATGGTTTATAATTATCAAGTTCTGGTAAAACAACCGGTAACTCATCATCACTAACTGATCTAGTTGTTCCATCTTCAAAAGTAACAGTCGGGATTGGTTCTCCCCAATATCTTTGACGAGCAAAAATCCATTCTCTTAAACGATAGTTTACTTTTTTGCTGCCAATACCTTTTTCTTCTAAGAACGCAATCATTTTATCAATTGCTTCTTGTTTATTTAAACCATTTAAGAAATCAGAGTTGATATGTAATCCATCTCCAGTAAAAGCTTCTTCTTCTACATTTCCACCTTCTAATACTGGAATAATATCAATACCGAATTTTTTAGCAAATGCATAGTCTCTTTCATCATGAGCTGGAACAGCCATGATTGCCCCTGTTCCATAACTTACAAGTACATAATCAGAAATCCAAATTGGTACTTCTTTACCATTTGCAGGGTTAATTGCATAAGCTCCAGTAAATACCCCTGTTTTATCTTTATTAAGTTCTGTTCTTTCTAAATCAGATTTTTTACTACAAGCATCAATATATGCAAGTACTGCTTCACTTTGTTCTTTTGTCATAATCTTTTTAACTAGATCATGTTCTGGTGATAATACACAATATGTTGCTCCAAATAAAGTATCACAGCGAGTTGTGAAAACTGTAAATACATCATCATTTCCTGCAACTTTGAAATCAACATGAGCTCCAATTGATTTACCAATCCAGTTACGTTGAATTTCTTTAGTAGATTCTGGCCAATCAATATTATCTAAATTACTTAATAATTTTTCCGCATATTTAGGAATATCAATAACCCATTGTTTCATATTCTTACGAACCACTGGATATCCACCACGTTCACTTTTACCATCAATTACTTCATCATTAGCAAGTACAGTTCCAAGCTCTTCACACCAGTTTACAGGCATATCAACTTTTTTAGCTAGTCCATCTTCAAATAATTGTTTAAATATCCATTGTGTCCACTTATAGAAATCAGGATCACAAGTCGAAATTTCTTTTGACCAATCATATGAAAAACCTAACATTTCAAGTTGGTTTTTAAATGTTCCAATATTCTTCTTTGTAAATCCATCTGGATGATTTCCCGTATTAATTGCATATTGTTCAGCAGGAAGTCCGAATGAGTCAAATCCCATTGGATGTAAAACATTAAAACCTTGCATTCTCTTCATTCTTGATACTACATCAGTTGCTGTATAACCTTCTGGGTGTCCCGCATGAAGTCCTACTCCTGATGGATATGGAAACATATCTAAAGCATAGAATTTAGGTTTAGAAAAATCCCAAACATCAGTTTTAAATGTTTCATGTTCTTTCCAGTATTTTTGCCACTTGGCTTCAACTTTTAAATGTTCATAAGTACTCATATTATCTTATCTCCTTGTATTTCATTTTACGATATTCATTGTGAGCGATTAACGCATAAATGAATGAAATTATATTTCCCAAATATTGAATGATTGCTAAATTAAATGCATATGCTAAAATCGTTGTAATAACATATGGAAAGAAAGCAACTGTTGAATTCTTATATACTTCTTTAAATGATACTCCCGGAACTCGTTCAAACATCATTAATAAAATTGTATTAAATAATATTCCAAGTACAATGCTTATAGCAAATTGCATAATAATAGTTATAAAAGTAACCGGATAAATAATAAATTTCATTTTATCAATCTTATTATTTAAAATACCTAGAATAGTATTCCAAAATACATCATTATTATAGTCTTTCGCATCCTTAAAATCAATACCATTTAATTCACTATAATCAGCTACTTTATAATTTAACAATGGTAAATTCGGTGATTGTAAAAAAACCGCATCTTTATCAAAAACAATAACTAAATATTCATTTACAGTGATTGTTTCATTAGGATTATTGACAAACGCAACTCCAATAGATTCCGATTTAATTACAACATAACGATTGTTTGTTGTTACCTCATATGGTATTAATTGGTTATTTTCAATTTTATACTCAATTACTGGTTCTTCAAAAAAGACTCTTTTCGCATTACGAATATCATTACTTGATATTACCCCATTAACAGCAGTATATAAAATAAATGGTAATGCTGAAAGCACAATCATAAATATTAAAAACCAGATTGTTTTACTTTGATAGCTTGTTGCTAATCTTTTTGGGTAAAATAAACTATCTTTAATCTTTTGATACATAGTATTGCCCCTTTCATTTCTATTTATTATATCATATTATTATTTTACTTGCAAGAAAAGAAAACCGAACTTTCCGTGAACATTTTTTTAAATTTAGAAATCGTTTGCATAAAATATCTATTTATGTTAAAATTTTATGTGAAAGAGGTGCATGACAAATGAAAAAATTATTGACATTTTTTAGTATTTTAATTAGTATTTTTCTAATTAGTTCTATCCCATCTAATGGAATGTATGCTGGTATTGCCAATATTACCGCTGCTCCTGGGGAAACAATGGATAAAATAGGAATTAATTATCACACAAGATATGCAGATTCCTATGTTATTTATGGAACAGATTCAAGTTTAAAGAAATTCACAAAAGTAACTCCTGAAGTTCACGAATGGGAACGTGAAGTTAAAGGAGATTATCCAGCATTTGAAAAACGTTATGTTTGTAGTGTTAATTTATCAGGTTTAAAATTATATACAACTTACTATTATCAAGTAATCGCTGGTAGTGAAAAATCAGATATTTGTAAATTTAATACTGGTTTAAATGAATCAGTTACAACATTCGCTTGGATTACTGACTCTCAAACATATGATAATGGTTATGATAAAGTTGAAGCAGTTTTCCAAAATTTATTAAAAGCTAATCCAAATATTGCTTTTATGTTAAATACAGGTGACGTAACAGACCGTGCTGGTAAAGAAGCTCAATGGAATGGTTATTTCAGCCAATTCAAATCAGTACAATCATTCCCTAATGCGACAATCCCTGGAAACCATGAATATTATACTACTGCCGCATCTGGTTATGATTCACCAGAAATTTACAATCAATATTTTAATAACCCTAAAAACTCATTTGAAGGTCGTATGAATTCATCATACTACTTCTACTATAATAATATTTTATTCTTAATGGTTGATGCTATTAAAAATGAATATGTTAACGAACAACGCGCTTGGATTACTGAAGTTTTAGAAAACAACACTGCTGATTTCATCATCGTAGGTATTCATGCAGGTTTAATTACTGGTGGTAACTATTCAAGTGATGCAAAACGTATGAAACAAGCTTTTGGCGATATTTTTGAAGAATATGCGGTTGACATTATTTTAAGTGGACATGAACATGCCTTCTGTGTTCAAAAAACTCGTTTAGATGGTGAAATAAATCCTGATTTAGGAGTAACTCATGTAATTGGTCCTGCTGTTGGTAATAAAACATATAAAGCTAACGATGATGGTATGGACTATGTTCAAAACTTAAACTATGGTGGATGCATCATTACTGTTACTTCTTCTCGTTTAACTTTAAAGATGTACAATAATATGGGTGATGAACAATATAGTTTAGAAATTAAAAATCGCCGTGGTGTTAGTTCAAAATACAATGAAGAAAGTTTCTTAAAATCTCTTAAAGTTGAACGTGATGCTGAAAAAGAAACAGCAACTTTAGTATGGAATTCTGATATCTACGGATATGTTGATAAAATCACTGTTACTGGAAAAGAAGTTAACTTATATAACGAAAGCAATCTTAAAGAAGTATCAAGAAAAATTAAACTTGCTAATATTTATTCACTTGATTTAGGAGCTAACTATAGTGATACTAACTACTATTACGATATTGTTATTACTAAACTTGATGGTACAACTATTACTAAAACAGTTGAGATTATCAATAATGAAGAATTATTAATCAACAAATACACAGTAACTTTCAAAGATAAAGACGGAAACATCTTGAAAGAAGAAACTGTTAAAGAAGGGGAAGATGCAACAGCACCAACAGCCCCAAGTGTTGAAGGATATAACTTTGTTGGTTGGGATAAAGAATTTGATGATGTTGAAGAAGATTTAGTAATTACTGCTCTTTATGAAGAAATTAAAGTTGAAGCTCCTGCAAAAGAAGGATGTAAGAAAGAATTATTAACTCTTACAACTTCATTAATTGCTTGTATCTCTTTAGCATTTATCATCTTAAGAAAGAAAAACTAATTATAATTAAAACATCTCACACTTATGTGTGAGATGTTTTTTTATTTATTTTTCAGTTGATATAGAAACATTTAAGTTTTTATCTTTTAGTTTTTTATCCGTATATTCATTAATTAAAGTAACAATTACTGCAACAAGAGGAATGAAGAATATCATACCAAATAAACCAAGTATTTTTCCTCCAATAAAAACCGCAATAATTGTCCATAAGGCATTTAATCCTACTGAAGTACCTACTACATGTGGATAAATGAATTGATTTTCAACAAATTGCGTTACAAGATAGGCAATAACATAAATAATTACCTTACTTGGATCAACTAACATTATTAGAACCGCACCAATAAAACATGATAGGAAGGCTCCAACATAAGGTACAAAAGCACAAAATGCTGTTAATACCGCAATTAAACTAGCATATGGAATACCTAAAATCTTGAAAACAATAAACATTAGTAATCCTAATATGCACGCTTCAACACATTGACCAGATAAGAATTTTGTATATTTTTCATCAACTAACTTACATGTCTTAAAAATAAAATTAGATCTTTTTTCATTACAGTTCGCTAATACTAATTTTTTAGTACCATTTATAATATTTTCTTTACCCAATAATACGTATATCGCAATAACAAAACCTACTAATAAAGAGATAATACCTGAAACTGTTGAACCAACAAAATTGAATACTACGTCAAATAAATCAATCGTGTCTTTCGATAAAGCTTGGATTATTTCTTTAATATCCAATTTATCCATCCAACTTTGAACTAAAGATGCATCAATTCCTAATTCTTCTAAAAATTTTATAATCTCTGTCCAATTACTCATAATTAAATTATAAATGCTTATAACTGAATCTACTAGTTTTGGAGATACAACAACTACTAATAAAGTAACAACACCTAATAATATTATTATCGTAATCGCAAAACTCAAACCTCTTTTTAATTTTGGATTTAGTCCTTTATCTTTCTTTTTTGGTAATTTATCAATTAATCTTTCAATTGCTCGCATTGGAACATTAAGAATAAATCCCACAATAAAACCAAATACTACCGGCATTAAAACATTTATAACATTAGATATCCATGAGAAAATTGAACTTAAATGGAGTAACCCTACAAACAATATAACTCCAAATGCTACTAGCAAATAATGATGTCTGTTTTCTTTTTTCATAACATTCTCCTTTATATTTCTACCTTCTACCCATTAATTCAATTATAACATTTTTTAAATGATATTTCAAGAAAATAAAAAACCTACCGTAGGTAGGTCTTAAATTTTAATAATTAGTTGTTTTTAGCAGCGATAGCTTGTTTAGCTGTTTCACAAAGACTTGTGAATGTAGCAGCATCATTTACTGCTAAGTCAGCTAACATCTTTCTGTTTACAGTAACATTTGCTAAAGATAAACCATGCATTAATAAGCTATAGTTAATTCCATTAGCACGTGCAGCAGCGTTAACACGGATAATCCATAATTTACGGAAATTACGTTTGTTAACACGACGGTCACGATATGCATATCTTAATGAATGCATTACTTGTTCATGAGCTGTTTTATATAACGCATGTTTTGACCCAAAGTAACCTTTAGCAAGTTTTAAAACTTTATTACGTCTTCTACGACTTACAACTCCACCCTTAGTTCTTGGCATGTTCGGCTTCCTCCTTATTTGATGTTAGCAACTTGTTGTCTGATACGACGTAAATCAGATGTACATACAGCTGCTTCTTTTCTTAAATGTCTTGTTTGTTTTTGTGTTTTTCCAGGTGCTAAGTGGCTTGTTCCAGCTTGACTACGAACTACTTTACCACTACCTGTGATTCTTAAGCGCTTTTTAGTTGCGCTATGGCTTCTCATTTTTGGCATAAATTTTTCTCCTTCTTGTTAATTAATTTTTCTTTTTTTCTGGAATTGGTCCTAATTGCATAAACATGTTACGGCCATCTAGTGATGGTTGTTGTTCAATAACAGCAACATCTTCAAGTCCCGCAGCAAATTTAACAAATAGTTCTTTTGTCTTATTAGCATATTCAATCATACGACCACGGAAACGACAGCTAACTTTAACTTTATCCCCATCTGTTAAGAAACGACGAGCTGCTTTTTGCTTGGTTGCAAAATCACCTGTATCAATAGTTGGACTTAAACGTACTTCTTTTACAGTAACAACTTTTTGATTTTTCTTCGCTTCACGAGCTTTTTTAATTTGATCATAACGATATTTACTGTAATCCATTAATTTACATACTGGAACAGCAACGTTTGGTGCTACGCATACTAAATCGTAACCACGATCATCGGCAATTCTTAATGCATCTTTACTATGCATTGTACCAAGTTTTTCTCCTGTCTCCGAAATTACTAAAACATTTTCTGCTGTAATTTCATCATTGACTAAAACATCGACTTTTTTATCAAAAGACTTACTAATAATTTCACCTCCAAAATTTATTAAATAAAGAATGAAAAAAGTGGGCAGAACCCACTCCTAAAATCAACTTAACCAATTCTTCTCATTTAAGAAAAACGTGTTTGTGACTCTTTTACCTACTGATATTCTTTCATCAATCAGGTGAGAATGGACTTCTTCTTTTCACTACGTTATTTAATTCGTTAATATTATACCACAACACTCTTTTTATGTCAAATATTATTACCTATTATTTTATATCTATCTGATTGTTTTGTGATATATTCAAAATAGTAGTTTTATGAAATTTACAAAATAACCATTCTTATGTTATTATATCAACATAAGGAGGTCAATTTTATGAAAGGAATTAAACTGACTGTGAACGAACAATTTAAATATG
>JAFTPH010000065.1 GCA_017463365.1 Bacilli bacterium | reverse complement strand
CTTTCTGAATAATTTTGTGTGGTAACTTAATTATAACAAAGAGTCTTCCTTTTTTTATGTAAAAAAACCTATAACTAACATTGGGGAGACCCCAAAGAAAGTTATAGGTATATCAAAACCCCAAACTAAGTTATATTATCTTTTTATTTATAATTACATTTAATTTTCGAAAAACATCAAAATATGATAAAATATTAGTATATAAAATACTCATTTTTAGAAAGTTGAGATTATTAATATGAATAAACCACATTATGAAGTTGTTGCAGCAATAATAAAAAAAGACAACAAAGTATTTTGTTGTCAAAGGAGATCGAAAGGTGAATGTGTTTTTAAATGGGAGTTTCCTGGTGGCAAAATAGAACAAGGAGAAACCCACGAACAAGAACTAATAAGAATAATAAAAGAAGAACTTAATTGTATAATTAAAGTAAATGGTTTTATCAAAACAATAAATCACGAATATACGTTGGATTTTGCTGAAGCGGATATAAGGATAATTTAGCAGTTGTTGAATATTAATTAGGAGGATATTATGGTAACAGTTGATGAAGTAAAAAAAGCATATGTCAAGATGAAAAGTGATATTTATTATTCAAATAACATTAAGTATAAATATATGATAGCTGATTTCGAATCAAAAGAAAATTTTGAAAAAACTTTCGATGAAGTGGCTAAAATATATAATGGAGATTTGAAATTATTTGATTTATATCTTGATAAAATATCTATATTTTCTTTACCTAAAAAAGTTGAGAAAAAAGCGTCGAAAAACATAATATATGGATTAACCGATGAAAATTATGTTGATTCAGTTAATTTTTTTATAGATGCTCCAATTGAAATTTTTTTACTTGATGTTTTATGGACATTAGATGTAGGTAAAGAATGTTATAATAAAAAAATTTTGGATGATGATTCTATATATGGTAACGTATTATCAAGTTTTAAATTATTTGAATCAGAAATTGATAATTCTACTTTCTTTGAACCATACTTTTATAAATATACATCTTGGAGAAATAATGCATTTTCAGCGATAAGAAGGTTAAATCCAAATGATGATTTAATTTTAATTAATTATGATATAAAACAATACTATTATAACTATTATGTTAATTTTGATGAAATTAAAGATTATTTACAATTAGATAATGATGTTAATTGTTTAGTAATTGAAAAAATATATAGTAAATATAATAATCTTTTAAAAAAATACAAAAAACTTAAAAAAAATACAAAAAGATATGTTTTGCCAATAGGATTATATTCTTCAAAAATTATAAGTAATATCGCCTTATCAAAGTATGATAAATATGTGAGAGGTCAAGTAGAAGGTAAGGGATATTATGGTAGATATGTAGATGATATGATAATTGTTTATCCATTATCTGATGCTACTATAAAAAACAAAAAAGAATTAAACATAGAGAAAATTATAGAAAATACATTTGGATTTTTGACTTTCAAAGATAATGAATGCTTTATTCCTTTCAAACATCTACAATTAAAAGATAATAATTTCGTTAATAAATTAGAAATAAATCCTAAAAAAATTGATATGTATTATTTCAAAAAAGCAGATAAAGATATCTTATCTAAAATATATAAAAACAAAATACTGATGCGGGTTAGCGATGTAGGATATTATGTAGAAGATGCTATAACGGAGAAAACATTAGTAAATGAGTTATTTAGATATCAAAGCAGTGAATATTTAAATAAAATAAGTGATTTAAAAACTACATCAATTGATAAATATTCATTATCAATAATGTTGACAAAACTTTTTAATTTATACAAGAATGTATCAAAAGAGGATATAGAAAAAGAAGGTAGTAAAATAGCGGAAATGTTAATTGATGTTTTATCAAATGATGAAGGAATAAAATATCATCAATTTTGGGAAAAGATATTTAATTTGTTAAATATTTTTGGACGTAAATATGTAAAAAGATATTATGATAATATGTTTAAATATATTAGTAATAATATTAAATTTGTTTTTGAAAATGGGGATTATAAAAATGAAGAAAAAGTCAAAAAAATGACAAATTATAATTTAATATTAATTTTAAAACATTTAAAGAATATGACTTTATCTGCTAAAAAAATAGATAAAAATATTAATAGTGATAAATGGCTAAAATCACTAATGATTAATAGAAATATTACAACAAAACCATTATATTTGTTGAGGAAAAATAAAATAAGCGATTATGTATATGAACTAGATGAAAAAAAGAAAGAATATTTACCTTATTGGGTATCTATTGAGGAGTTAAGTGCATATTTTTCTATGCAAGAGATTTTTAATAATTGTAGTAATATAAATTATGATCAAATAATAGATGAATATTGTAAAATAAATAAAATTGAAAAAGATATGTTTGTTACTCCGCATAATATTGGAGCAGTTTATTATGATGAACGTGCTATTAGAAAGCATGAATTTGAGTATACAGCAAATAATGGCAAGCAAATAGTAAAATTGCTAAATCAACTTGTTGCTCCTAAAAGGGGGATTAACGAAACAGATGAAGATTATAAAGAGAGGTTAGAGAACTATACAAAAAAACTTATAGACTATGGAGATTATAATATAGGAATAGCTAGTATACCACTAAAAGAAAACATATTAAAAGAAAAATTAAAAAAGAAAGAAACATATTGTGATGTTAAATATAAACGTTTAATTAACCACATATTAAATGAAGCAATAAAAAATAAGATAGATCATTTAGTTCTACCCGAGTTATCTATTCCATTTTCTTGGATGTTAGATATTATGTTTTTTGCAAGAAGACATAATATTCAAGTAACATTTGGATTACAATTTATAGTAAATAAAAGTGTTGGGAGCAAAGAACAAAGGGTTGCAAACTGTGTTGCATCCTTATATCCTTTTAAAGTTTGTAGCGTTTATAAACTAATGTTTTGTGATATGAGAGAGAAAAAATATTATACATATGAAGAAATTGAGATGTTTAATGAAAATAAATTGTTATTTAATGATGCTGAAAAAAGAAGCCCTAAAATTGTTTCATTTAGAAATGGATTTTTTACAAATTTACTATGTTATGAATTAACATCATTAAAAGAACGTTGTGATTTATTAGATAGTATCACGAATTTATTTGTACCAGTATTTAACAGAGATACAAATTATTTTTCATCTATAGTAGATGCTACTGCTAGAGAATTATATTGCTATGTTAGTTTAGCAAATACATCAGAATATGGTGATTCCAAAATAACAGGACCTTTTCCTACTATTTACAAAGATATAGTAAGATTAAAAGGTGGAAAAAATGGCTATTTAGCTGTTGGGAAGGTAGATATTAAATCACTTCATAACAATAGAGCTGAGGGTAATAAAAAACATGAAGATAAAAAATATAAGCCTTTATCAGCTGGTGCGCATATAGGAATTGTTGTAAAAAGAGAAACTGATGATTTTGACAAAGAATATTTTAGTTTAGAATGTGACGATTGATTTTAGTGTGCAAATATTTACGCCTATTAAAAATTACATATATTTATATATTATCAAAAAGTATTAAAAATAAAATAATGAATAAACTATTTAAATATATATTAGAAAACTACAATGATGGAAGTGAAAAAGTAGATTCATCTACTGAACTATATAAAGTATTAACAAAAACACTTCCAAATAAAATAGGATATATATTAGGAATAAGTAATCTTATTGTTAAAAAACCTAAGGAGGTTTAATCATGAGTGCATATTATTATGAACCAGTAAATTTAAATCAATGGAATATGTTTGAAAAGGTACAAAGGGTTGGACACGTTGAGCCTTTTCTAGCAACTTCATCCATGAATGTTGGAAATATTGTGTTATTACATGTTGGTTCTCAAAATAAGAGTTATGAAAGTGGTATATATGCAATTGGAACAATTGTAAAAGCACCTTATATTTTAGAAAACTCACCAGAAAATTATTGTAATAATAAATTGACTGTGGATGTAAGAATTGACAAGATTAACTATTCTTCACCTTATATAAGTCATAATGAATGCAAAGTATTTATTAATCAATTTAGAACTGTTCATAAAATTGATGAAAAACATTATTCATTGATTGAAGAAAAACTAGGTATGAACTTTGAACAGTGGTTAAAAGAAATGTATAAAAAGGCTGATGGTGAACCATTATCAAAAAGATCAATAGACCACTATATAAGTGGCCTATCAGTCGTATCTGATGATATGCTAAAGGAAGGTATAATAAGTAAACCATTAGAAGAAATGAATTTAATGGAACTAGATTTAGCAATATCAATCATAATGAAAACTCCATCATTTATTGAAAAAGATAAAAAAGGAAAAAGGATGTATAGCAATTCATTAAAAAGATATCGTTGCTATATTTATCATAATACTGATTTAGGTAAGAAAGAAGTAGAAGAAATAGAAAATTTGCAAAAAGATAAAAAGTTAACTGAAACTGAAAAAGAAACATTAATTAAAGCAAGAAAAGGACAAGGTTTATTTAGAGATAAACTAAAAGAAAAATATAATAATAGATGTATTATTACAGATATTAATATTTCACAAGTTTTAATTGCAAGTCATATTAAACCGTGGGCTGTTTCAAACAATGAAGAAAGATTATCAGTTGATAATGGATTGCTTCTTTCTGCGACTTTCGATAGATTGTTTGATAGTGGATCAATTACATTTAAAAAAGATGGGACTATATTAATTTCAAATTTAATTAGTAAAGAAAATATAGAAAAATTACACTTGATAGATGGACAAGTATATGATATTAAATATAATCCTGATATGGAACGTTATTTAAAATACCACAATGAAGTTATTTATGTAGGGAGTACAAAATAGAGTGTTGTAAGAACTTCCAACTTTTTTAAAAATAAATATTTGCTGAATTAGAATTTTATAAAAAAATAATAAATATGTTGAATAATCTTATTTTATGGCATAAAATTTCGAAATATGTTATAATATATTAGAAAATGATGAAAGGAGTAATGGATATGGCAAATAAGAATACAAATCTTCAATACGCGAAAAATACGAAAGATGATGAATTTTATACAACTTATGATACCATAGAAAATGAACTCTCTCATTATTCAAAGCATTTTGAAAATAAAACCGTGTTATGTAATTGCGATGATCCATTTGAATCAAATTTTTGTAAATACTTTTTAAAAAATTTTAACACCCTAAGATTAAAAAGGTTAATATGTACATCATATGGATTTTCAAAAGTTGCAGGAACGCAAACTAAATTTATTAAATCAAAAAGGAAAAATAGCGGATACGTATTGGATATAGAAAAGTTTTCGGAATTAAATGAAGTGTTTTCGGATGAATATATTTTAAAATTACTAAGATTTAAAAATGTAATTAAAGAATTAAAAGGTGATGGTGATTTTAGAAGTAATGAATGTATAGAATATTTAGTGCAAGCCGATATAATTGTTACAAATCCACCTTTCTCATTATTTAAAGAATTGATTTCTGAAATACTTACCTATAAAAAAAAATATTTATTGATTGGTAATCAAAATGCATTGACATATAAAGAAATATTTCCTCTTATTCAAAAAAATGAAGCTTGGACAGGATACCAATTTGGTGAAATGAAGTTTAAAGTTCCAAATTGTTCTGAACCTAGAAAAACAAGATATTGGGTAGATAAAGATGGACAAAAATGGAGAAGTCTAGGAAATGCTATGTGGTTGACTAATTTAGATATTGAGAGAAGACATAAAAGAATTAATTTGACTAAATGCTATAACCCTATTGATTATCCGAAATATGATTTGTATGATGCAATTAATGTGAAAAAAATTACTGACATACCGTATGATTATGAAGGTATAATGGGAGTTCCAATTACAATAATTAATAAATTTAATGCTGATCAATTTGATATTATTGGGGAAGCCAATCATGGATCAGATAACGAATACGATTTATTTAAGCCAACAATTGGTGGTAAAGAAATATTTAAAAGAATATTAATTAAAAATAAAAATCCATTACCAACAAAAGGAAAAATAAAATATGAAGATTGAAAAATTTAGAATATTAGACTTATTTGCAGGAGCAGGTGGTTTTTCATACGGTATAGAAAAAAATGAAAATTTTGAAACTGTAGTTGCTGTAGATTTTAATAAAACTGCTTTAAATACTTTCAAGCATAATATGCCAAATGTTTATATAATTAATGGAGATATAACAAATAAAGAAATTAAAGACGAGATTGTAAAAACAAGTTTTAATTTTAAAGTTAATATGATAATTGGTGGACCACCGTGTCAGGGTTTTTCTTTAAAAGGAAAAAAACTAGGTCTAGATGATCCAAGAAATTATTTGTTCAATGAATACCTAAATTTAGTAGAGATAATAAAACCAGATGTATTTGTAATAGAAAATGTAAAAGCTCTATTATCAACATCAGCAGGATGGTTCAAAGATGAAATAATCAAACGTGTAAAAAAATTAGGTTACTTTGTGGAATATGGAATTTTAACTGCTTCGGATTTTGGAGTCCCTCAATCTAGACAAAGAGCCATATTTATATGTTGTAAACATAGTAGTATACCATTGCCGATAAAAAAATGTGAAAACAATGTTACAGTTAAAAATGCAATATTTGACTTAGCTTATTTGAATTCTGGCGAAGGTGCATTTGAACAAGAATATATTACTGAATCATCATCGGAATATCAAAAACTTATGAGACAAGGTAGTCTTAAGTTATATAACCATCAAGCTTCACGACACGCAGATATTGCAATAAAAAAATTAGAAATGATTCCACCTGAATGTGGCAAAGAACATCTTCCAGAAGAAATGTTAGGTAAACAACAATTTTCAGGGACATGGGGGAGACTTAAATGGGATTATGTTTCACCGACAATAGACACTAGATTTGATGCATGTTCCAATGGCACTAACAATCATCCTTTTTTGAATCGTTCTATTACACCTAGAGAAGCTGCAAGGTTACAATCATTTGATGATAAATTTATATTTGTTGGACCTAAAGTACAAATACGCCAACAAATTGGTAATGCTGTACCACCGTTAATGGCAAAAGCAATAGCAGATAAAATATACGAAGTATTAGGAGATAATAAATAATATGAATATAGAAATGGCATATTTAATAGGAATGATATTAGGAAATGGAGAAATTCAAAGAGGTAATATTGATACTACTGTTATAATTGATATTCCTTATAAAAATTTATATACTGATGATCAGAAAGATGTTGCAATATATGTAAAAGCAAGTACAGTAGATATTAGAGGAATTATTGAACCTCTAATTGGTCATGAACTTACAATTACACAAACAAAACATTCAACGAAAATGTCATTTGTAAAGAAAAATAATGATTATGTTATCAGAGAAATATTAAGATTAATAAGTAATGGGAATCATCATTCAACTATGAAAATGAACAGTGAATTATATTTATTGACTACAGATGAGAAAAAATCCCTATTAAGAGGGATTGCGGATGTTACTGCTCATATAAGAAAAAGTAATATTGCTTTTGGAGAAGAAGGAGTACATAGAGTTTACATTGAAATACCAGGTAATTGGTATATGGTAATTGATATTGCAAATATGCTTAAAGATGTTGATATTCCTGTTCAAACGATAGACTTTGGGCATCCTAATTTTCGTGATGGGCATTTAAAAAAATACGACGAAGGGAAGACATTATATTGGAAAAAGGAACATCAAATTAAAATATATGCAAATGAATTCTTGCCTATAGGATTTAATATTCAACATAAACAAGAAGCACTTGAAAAATATAGTGCTGAATTATTAACTAAGAAGGATCCAAATAAAACGCATAAGTTTTACTGGGAAAAGACTATAAGAAGAGGAAAAAAACCAAATCATCCAGGAGAGAATGATCTATCCTTACCAGAAGAAATTCGTGGAAAGCATTTTGATTCATGGACTGATTTAGCTAAAAGTTTAGGTTATGGCGAATAATGTATTAAAAGAAATTGAATTGTATGAACCAATGCGTATATGGTTGCAACAATATTTATCTGATAAATATAAAAATTCAAAAATAATAACAATTGATTCGCATACGCGAACATTAGATTTATACTTGGAAGAATATGGTGTTATTAATGAATATCCTCAAGTAGTTGGTCTTGATATACAAATAGATGTTCTAGGTATTATAATTCAAAAAAATAAGACTAATATTGTTTTTATTGAAGCAAAGAAAACACAGTTAAATTTACATGATTTAGGACAATTATGGTCATATTGTAAATTGTGTGATCCATCAGAGGCTTTTTTGCTTTCATCAAGTGGTATCGGAAGTTTGAATAAAATATTAAATAATTTATCAAGAGAAGATTTATTAGATTTTGGGGATGGGAGAAAAATTAAAAAGATGCAAGTCGGTAAATGGGATTTAATAACTAAGTCAATAGATTATAAAACATTAGTACCAAAAATTTAATGCTGTAGGACCACTTTTGTGTGGTCTTTTATTATATAATGATAAAGAAAAAAGGTGAATGTATTAAAAAATATTAATAGTTTAGATGAAGCAAAATATGAAGATTCAGAACTATTATTAAGTAAAAAACAGGTTAATTACTTGTTACATTAAATATGTTTTGTTATTCTATTGATAATTGGATATTTATCTATATAAAATTTGTAATTTTTCGAAAAACATGTTAAAATAACTGTATCAAAATTATAAATTGGAGAATATAACATGATAATATATGAAAGTTCACTCGACAAATTTATAAAAAATTGTAATAAGACTCAAATTGTAGAAGAAATACAAAAAGGGTTAATTTTATCTGGATTTAATATTAATAATCAAAAAGAAATAGATTCATGGAATGAATCATTGCCATTTGTTGCAAGAGCATTAGATCATGAAGACATGTCTAAAGATATTAATGTAGCAATAGAATACAAATTAGATGTTACGAGCAATAGAATAGACTTGTTAATATATGGAAAAGATTTTAATGATGAAGATAATTTAGTTGTAGTGGAACTTAAACAATGGAGTAATGTAAAAAACTCTAATAAACCCAACTTTGTATATGCATTTGGAGGAGCTGGCCCAAGAGATTATTTGCATCCATCTTATCAGGCGTATAGATATGAAAATATTTTGAATGGTTTTAATGAATATATTCAAGATAATAATGTTAATATTAATTCTTGTTCATTTTTACATAATCTTGATAATATTTATGTATCAGTTGTAGATAATAAAACATTATTTCCATTTTTAGAAAAGAGTCCAATATTTTTAAAAGATGATGCCGAAAAATTATATGAATTTGTAAAAAAATATGTAAATAAAGGTAATCGCAAATTATTATATGAAATAGATAATGCAAAAATTAGGCCATCTAAAAATTTTGCGAGTTTAATGTTTAAAGCATTAAAAGGAGAACCTATCTTTACACTTGATGATGAACAAGCAACATCTGTTTCAACGATTGTTTCTGAAACTTTATGGGCAATCGAACATAATAGACGTGCTACAATAATAATAAAAGGTGGTCCAGGAACAGGTAAAAGTGTAGTTGCAATTAACGCAATGGGACAGCTTTTAAATCCTAGTGATGGATCTGCTCCTTGTAATGTTTGTTATTGTACTCCAAATTTTACTCCAAGAGCTTTGTTTTCTAATATATTAACTAACAATGATTATAAAAAGTCAGCGATAGATAATTTATTCAAGAAAATGGCTACATTTTCTAGAAGCAGCGAGTTTGATTTTGATTGTATTATAGTTGATGAAGCGCATAGAGCATTTACTTGGAAATTTAGGCATGGTGTTAAAAAAGATGTTGATATGATTGATAAAATTTTTTATGCCTCACGTGTTAATGTCTTCTTTATTGATGAAGATCAAATGGTAACTAAAGATGATTATTTAACAATTGATAGAATAAGAGAATATGCAAAAAAATATAAATCAGAAATTTTTGAAGCAGAAGAATTACATTTAACTTCTCAATTTAGATGTACAGGTGGGAAAAATTATATAAGTTTTATAAACTCTTTTTTGGGTTATAATAACATGATAAAACGTTATAAACCTAAAAATTATGAATTTAGGATTTTTGATTCTCCGTCTGAAATGTACGAAGCTATAAAAGAAAAACAAAATGACTATCCAAAATCAAGATTACTTGCTGGGTATACTCATGATTGGGAAAGTAAGAAAGATGATTCAGTATTTGATTTCGATTTAGAAGATGGAAAATTTAAAATGAAATGGAATAAAGATACTGAAATACCTTATATTTTAGATGAAGAACAAAATGATAGAATAGGTTCAATACATACTATTCAAGGAGTTGATATGGACTTTGCAGGAGTAATAATAGGAAAAGATATTATATATAGAAATGGTCGAATAATATTTGATCCTACAAAAAACGCTAAAACAGATAAAGCAAGTGGAATCAGTAAAGCTGATATTGTTACAGCATCCAAAATGATTAGAAATACATATAAAGTTTTATTAACAAGAGCAATCTATGGAACTTATGTTTATTGTGAAGATGAAGAGTTAAATAAATATTTAAAATCATTTCTTAAATAGAGGATTATTTTATGGAAAAACTAGAAGAATTAAAACAACGAATCGATAAATTTAATAAAGACCGTGATTGGGATCAGTTTCATACACCATCTAATTTAGCAAAGTCTATATCTATAGAAGCTAGTGAATTATTGGAATGTTTCCAATGGAATGATGCAGAATATGATAAACAAGCAGTATTGGAAGAATTAGCTGATGTTATGAATTATTGTATTCAAATGTCATTAGTGTTAGATGTAGATATAGTAGATGTAATAAATAAGAAGATGGACAAAACAGAGCTTAAGTATCCAGTAGATAAAGCAAAGGGTGTATCGACTAAGTATGATAAATTAGGGTAGTGGAGGCTACTCTTTTTATTTTTAAATATATTATGAAGGAGGAGCTTATATAATGACAATTAATAGAATATCATGTAAGCCTGTTTTACGCTATACTAACTGGAATCCATATATCAGGTTACTTGCTGATAAACCAGCTGCAATGTATAACTTTTCTTTCCTTGATTTATTTGAAGGGAATGATATTGTAATAGAAAAAATAACAAAACTTGAAGCAACTAAACTCCAAGCATTCTTATATTCATTTGCAAATATGATTGATGATATTAGTATTTATGAGGCAGTTAAGAAAGTTAGCACTTTATTATGACAAAAAGATGATTATTATTTAAAAATATGCTATAATATTATTGAAAATAATAGGAGAGAAAAATGAAAATAATTAAAAAAATTTGGAACGTAGTTTTTATTATATTATCAATTAGTGCTTTAATAGGTTTTATTATAATCCCCTTTTTAACATGTGAAAGATTTAATATTCTTTTGCAAATAATATGGTATTTATCTAGTGCCATATTACTTATAAATGTATACTTGCCTAGGAAAAATAAAGAACAAAAATCCAACTATACTGAATTACCAAAAAACTTTATAGGAATATTAAAATTTATAGGTGATAGTTTTTCAAATGTAGCAGGATTATCTTTAGTGATATTTTTTAGTAGTATGTTTATAATCAATAACTATGAATTACAATTTTATGATATTGCATGGATGATTTTTGTATTATTAGTAGTTGTATTTATAGGTTCAATTTATGTAATATACAAATATAGAAATATCTTCAATAATTATGATGATAATCAAAGGAAAAAGAATAACATGCAAATGGTAGTTTCAATGTTGTTTTATATATTGATAGATTTATTATATATATTTATTGTTAAAGATGTAATTGTTGGTCAATATATTGTTGGTATTATAGCAATCTTAATTATTTTTTATAATTCAACAAAATCGTTTATAAAAAGCGAGAAACTTAGAATTTTTTCTATTGTTCAAGATGTGTTATTTGGATTATCAATTACAACTTATTTAATTTTTATTATTGAAGATGCTTCATTACAAACAATTGTTACTAGTATTGTTTCAGCGGTGTTTGGTGGATATATAACTTTACTAGGTGTTGCTTGGACAATTAAAGATAATAACGAAAAAAGAATACAAGATGAAAGAAATAACAAAATACCTTATCTTACAATTTCTAATGATACCGCATTATTCGAATGTCGATCATTCAACTATACTTTAATTAAAGCTTATACTGAAATAACTGAAAAAACAAAATGTTTATTTTTAATTGATGACTTTATAATAAAAAATTCACAAAATTCTGATTGCATTCCATATGGATATATGCTTAATGATAAGATGTTTGTATTTGATACACAACCATTTATTGAAAGAAATATTACAGTAAAAATAATCACAACTCACAATACAGTTTATGTAAGTGAACTAGATACTCCAAAAGTATCATTAGTTTTAAAGGATGTGTTAGGCAATTTTTATCAATATGAATGCATACTTAAAGTGAATGAAAGTCGACTTGTTATTTTAGATGATGATAAACACATACTAGAATATAATTATAAAGTTGTAAATATAGGTTTACCAAAATTACTGTCTTAATGTTAACATTACATCATTCTCCTTTACTTTTATTCCACCTTATGATATACTTATTATATCAAAGAAGTAAATAAAAGTTAACAAACTAACAAACCAAGTGTCCAAAAATGCATCTGAACCTATAATTGCAAAATAGCTTATAAGTAACCTATTTCTGGTTGCCTATAAGCTTTTTTTGTACAAAAATCGCATAAAAGCTGCTACAAAAGCACACAAGGATGATGGATCTGTAGCATAGGGGGTATTAAAAATTAGAAAATTGGACACGTAGCAGCGGGGGCGCCAATGCCACTATATTTTTTGGGATATCAAAAGGCAGGGGGAGGTCGAATATTTGGATATTATTGGACACAAAGCGGGGCGCCAGTCTCGTGTGAGGGACAATCAAAACAATCAAAAATCAAAATAATCAGTGCCTAAAATTTTGACTAAAATTGGACATTTTTGCACTATTTCTTATACAAAAATTAATGTTATCTTTGTTGTAAAAAATATGAAAAATTTAATTAATTCAAAAGATGAAATTATTAGCAAAATTGAACACCTAATTATTGATGCAAGATTACATGTTGTTTCAACTATAAATTATACGTTACTTACAACATATATGGAAATTGGTAAAATGTTAGTAGAATATTATCGTGATGATAGCTCTGAAACTAATAAGTCCATAACAGAACTATCGAAAATGTTAACTAAAAAATTAGGAAAAGGTTTTTCAAGAGCTAATATTTGGAATATGATAAATTTTTATAAAGAATATGGCACTGTTCAGACACTGTCTGAACGATTATCATGGAGTCATTATTGTGAATTATTAATTATTTCTGATGTCAATAAAAGAAGTTTTTATGAGAAAGAATGTATTAATTCTAGATGGAGTGTTAGAGAATTAAAAAGACAAATTGATTCTTCATTATATGAAAGATTATTATTATCAAATGGAGAAAATAATAAAGAAAGAGTACTAGAGTTAGCATTAAAAGGCAATGAAATAGCAAATCCGAAAGATATTGTTAAAGATCCATATGTATTTGAATTTCTAGATCTTCCTGAAGATAAACCTATTATTGAAAATGAATTAGAAGAATCTCTTGTTAGACACATTGAAAAGTTTTTACTAGAGTTAGGTAAAGGATTTATGTTTGTAGGAACACAACAAAGGGTGACATTTAATAACCATCATTATTATGTTGATATGGTATTTTATAATAAAATTTTAAAATCCTATGTTTTAATAGAATTAAAAACAACTAAATTAATGCCTGAAGCAGTCGGACAATTAAATATGTATTTAAATTATTATAAAACGGAAATTAATGATGAGGGGGATAATCCACCGATTGGTATTATTTTGTGTACCGATAAAGGGAATATTAATTTAGAATATGCTTTAGGAGGATTATCAAATAATATATTTGCATCAAAATATGTATTATATTTACCTAATAAGGAGGAGTTAATAAAAGAAGTAGAAAAAGTTATTAACAAAAACAATAAAGATTAACAAACCAAGTGTCCAAAAATTCAATATGAATTGGACACTTTTTTCATATTAAGTTGACACTTGTGACAAGTGAATTGGACACTTGGTCATAGTGGAATTTAACATAAAATCATTTTGTGTTAAAATAGTGTCCAAAAATGCATCTGAACCTGGTATAGCAAAACAGCTTATAAGTAACCTATTTCTGGTTGCCTATAAACTTTTTTCTTTAAAAGTAGTATCGATTGATGGTAGTGAGGGTGCATAGGATAGTGGATCAGTAGCATAGGGGGTATAAAAAATGGACAACATTGCCACAATCCAGCGAGGCGCCAGCCTCGTGTTCATGATAATCAAAAATCACCGTCCAAAATTTTGACTAAAATTGGACATTTTTGCACTATTTCTTATACAAAAATTAATGTTATCTTTGTTGTAAAAAACATTAAAAAAGTGTATAATAACAATAGGAGTTGATACTATGAAAAATGAAATTGTTAATGTTGAACTATATTCAGATTTAAAAAATATAATTGAACAAGCTAGAAAAATTGTTATTACTAATGTTAATACAATAATGCTTCAAACATATTGGAACATAGGTAAAAGAATTGTAGAAGAAGAACAAAATGGTAATTTAAAAGCTGAATATGGTTCTAGGCTTTTAAAAGAAATTTCAAAAGAATTAACAAATGAATTTGGAAGAGGATTTTCTAAGTCTAATTTATTTAGTATGAGAAAGTTTTTTATTGAATATCCAAAATTCCAGACACTGTCTGGAAAATTAAGTTGGTCTCATTATTTGTTATTATTAGCAATTTCAGATAAAAATGAAAGAGCATTTTATGAACATGAATGTGAAAACTCTAATTGGAGTGTAAGAGCATTAGAAAGACAAATAGATTCTGCGTTATATCAAAGATTATTATTATCAAAAGGAGAAGTTAATAAAGAAATCGTATTAGAACTTGCTCAAAAAGGAATTACATATAATACACCTGATAGTTTTATAAAAGATCCAATGGTTGTAGAGTTTGTATGTTTACCAGAAGAAAAACCAATGCTAGAATCAGATTTAGAAAAAGCATTAATTGAACATATTTAGGATTTCTTACTAGAACTAGGCAGAGGTTTTATATTTGTTGGCTCTCAACAAAGAATTAGTATTGGTGGAATGAATTATTATGTGGATATGGTATTCTATAATAAAATTCTAAGGGCTTATGTACTGATAGATCTAAAAATCAATAAGTTAAAGCCAGAAAATTTTGGTCAAATGAATATGTATATTAATTATTATAAAAATGAAATTAATGATGAACTAGACCAAGATCCAATTGGAATAATATTATGTGCTGATAAAGAACAATCAATCGCAGAACTATCAATTCAAGGACTACAAAATAACATTTATGCTGCTAAATATACAACTGTAATGCCTGACATAGAAGTATTACAAAATGAAGTAAGAAAAGTAATAGAAAATTTTGATAAAAAAGATTAATTATATAAAGTTAACAAACATATAAACCAAGTGTCCAAAAATTCAAGGTGAATTGGACACTTTTTTAATGTCTAGTTTACACTTGTGAATATGGAATTGGACAAATGGTCATAGTGGAATTTAACAAAAAATCATTTTGTGTTAAAATAGTGTCCAAAAATCGCATAAAAGCAGCAGTATGGGGGTAAGGTGAGGTCTAAAATTTAGACACTATGGTAGAAAAGTGGGGCGCAGTCTCGTTCACACGATAATCAAAAATCACCCTTTTTATTTTGGAATATAATTTTATACTTCTCTTGCATTTATTTTACCATTATGGTAAAATGAAAATAGGAAGGAGAATTGTTATGAAAATTATATTCCAGACTAAAAAATTAGAAAAAGAATGTGCTGATATAAAAATTGCTGTTAAAAAATATGGTTCTGATGTAGGAAGAAAATTAATCGATTTAATAAACTATCTTGAAGAAGCAGAGAATTTATTAGATGTTTCAAGATTGCCACAATATCGGTTGCATCAATTAAAAGGAGATAGAAAATATCAATATTCTATTGTTATATTTAAACCTTCTAAATATCGGTTAATATTATATCCATTAGATGAAGATAATAATATTATGAAAAGTATGGATAATGAAAATTTGATGTTTATAAAATGTATTGTAATAAAAATAATGGAGGTAAGTGAACATTATGAGTAAAACTAATTACGTTTCTCATCCAGGAGAATATATTAAAGATGCAATAAATGAATTGGGTATGACTCAAAATGAATTTGCTATAAGGATTGGTACAACGGGGAAAACAATTTCTAAAATTATAAGTGGTGAAGCTAGTATTACTTTTGATATAGCATCAAAACTTTCAGATTTTTTTGGTACTAGTGTTAATGTATGGTTAAATTTACAAACAGCATATAATGAATATTTAAGAAATATTGAGCTTGTAAAACAAATGGAAGAAGAATTAAAAATTTTATCTTATTTTGATAAACAATATTTGAGTAGTATTTTAAAAATAGATTTAAATAAAGAAAATAAAAAAGAAGTTATTAATAAAGTTAAAAAATTATTTATGGTAAATTCACTTAGTTGTTTAAAGTCAAATGATTTATTTGCTTTTTGTAGAACTAGTGTTTTAAAAGATATAGATGAAAAACAATTAATTCTTAGAAATGCCTGGATTTCACTAGCAATGTATGTTTCTAAAGAAATAGAGTGTAAACCATATAGTGAACAAAAATTATTAGAAAATCTGCCTAAAATTAAAAGTTTAATGTCCAAAACACCCGAAGAATTTACGCCTTTATTAAAGGAATACTTAAGTGAGGCGGGTATAAAACTAATGTTTCTTCCTTATTTAAAAGGATCTAATGTAAGTGCTGTAACTAAATGGATATCTAGTGATAATACAATAATGATAGCAATTAATGATCATGGTAAAGACGCTGATAAGATATGGTTTAATATTTATCATGAAATTGGTCATGCTTTTAGGAATAAAAAACGTCATTTAACTATTAGTTTAGAAAAAGATAAAATAAATGATGAAGACGAAATTTTCGCAAATAATTTTGCTAATAATCAATTAATAAATAAAGATGAATATGAAAAATTTATTAATGAAAATGATTTTTCTTTGAGTAAGTTAAATAATTTTGCTGAAAGTCAAAGTATTCCAATATTTATGTTAATAGGTCGACTTCAAAAAGAAGGATATTTAGGATGGCATATGTTTAATGAATATAAACCTAAATATCAATTATATTTCGAAATATAATTTTATAAATAAGTAAAATTATTAGACCAATTAAGTTAGCCACATTAACTAATGGTAAGTTCCATATATGTTACCTTTTCTAAGTAATGGTTATGTGTTAGCGTCACAATATAGATAAATTGTATAAAAAACCATTTTAACAAATGGTTTTTTCTTTTGCAAGTATAAATGTCATTACTAAAATTGGATAAATTAACACTCAAGAGTAATAATAGTCAGGTGTACATTTTTCAAAAATCAAAAAAACACGACTCTTTTAGTATTGTTTTAATATAATGTTTTTATTATATTTCGAAAATTGTATCAATGATACAAAAAGTATTGACTAAAATAATAATAAATGATATAATGTTAATAGGATAAAAATAAAAAAATATAAGGAAGGGTATAAAAATATGGGGATAAAATTTATATTAGTGAAATAGCTAAATCAATCTATATTAATACTTTACTTGATTTAATTAAAAAAGACTGTTTTGGAATAATTTTAAGAGACAAAAATAATATATTTATTAATCAATATAAATTAGATAGAACAAAAATTAAAGAAATGTTATTATCTTTAGAAAAAGATGACATACAATATCAAGTAGAAGATATCGAATATTTAAAATATGGTCCAGAAGTATTAGTAGTGTTAAAAAAAAATTTGATTTAATTGATATTTATGGTAGAAATAAAAAAGAAGATGTGTATATAAAGATAAAAATGAAAGATAATTATTTACCTATTATATCTTTTCATATAAATGAAAGGTAAAGAAAGGAAAAGATAATATGAAAAAAGATTATTGTTTAATTTGTAATAAATATGTAGATTCAATTATATTAGAAAAAGAGAATGAATATAAAGATGATATAATGGATATTAAATATATAAGTAAAATAGCTATATGTCCACATTGTGGAGAAGAGTTATTTAATGATCAAGTTGTTAAATATAATCAAGATAAGATTGTAGAAACTTATAAACTTGAATATGAAATTATAACTAAAGAAGAAATACTTGAAATACTAAAAAAATATAATATTGGAAAAAGACCTTTATCACAATTACTTGGATTAGGAGAGATTACTATTACAAGATATTTAGATGGTTATGTTCCTACTCTAAAAAATTCTAAAATTTTAAAAAGTATTTTATATTCTCCAAGTGATTATTATTCTATATTACAGATGAATAAAAATAATATAAAAGAGGTTGCTTTTAATAAAAGCGAAAAAGCAACAAAAGAAATATTAGATATTGAATCTAAAGATAGTACTATTGAAGATGCAGCTAAATATATTGTAAATAATGCTGAAATTACTAATTTAGCATTACAAAAAATTCTTTATTATGTTCAAATGTTTTATATAGCTATTTATAAAACACATGCATTTAATAGTAGATGTAATGCTTGGGAATATGGACCTGTTTTTGGTAGTGTTTATTATAAATATAAAAAGTTTGGTAAGAATATAATAATTGATGAAACACCCCAAAATGAACTTAATGAAGATTTAAAAAATACTATTGATAATGTTTTGAAATATTTTGGTTGCTATACAGGACTTGTTTTAAAATCTTTTACTCACCAAGAAGATCCATGGATTAACGCAATAAAATCAGAGAATAAGATTATAGAAAAAAGTTCACTTAAAGAATATGGAGAAAAAATTATTAAAAAGTATAATATATGTAAAATTAATGAAATTAATAAATACAGTGAATATATGTTTAAACAATATATTAATAATTAAATTAATAATAAATTTAAGTGCCTACTTTATTAGTAAAGTAGACACTTTTTTATTAAATCTCCTATTTAAACATCTAAATAATGATATAATTTAACTATATTTCGAAAAAGGTGATATATATAAAGGAGAAATAAAATGTCTAATAAATTTAAAGAAACTATAGATGAATCAAATTCAAATGATAGTAATAAATGTCCTAATTCAGATAATAAAAAAGAGTTATCTAAATCAAGTGTTGTAAGATGTAGTTTTGGTATACTTTTCATAATATTTGCTATAGTTAATGGTTTTCATTATTCAAGTTTATTTTTAATAGCTGCTGGTGTGTTAATTTTACCAATTAACTACATTGCTAATTTATGTAAAAAAATTAATATAAACCCTAAAATGGCAATAGTATTATCAATAGTTTTATTTGTTGTGGGAGTTATGGCAGCGCCAACTTCTGAAAATTCCTCTACAGATTCTGGAAATGATTCAAATCAAACGCCTGAGGTAAACGATAAAGATAGCTCTAATGAAGAAAAAGATGATAAACCTACTCATATACATACAGAAGAAGTGATGCCTGCAAAAGACGCAACATGCACTGAAACTGGATTAACTGAAGGAAAGAAATGTTCTGAATGTGGAGAAACTTTAGTAGAACAAACTGAAGTTAAAGCATTAGGTCATACAGAAGGAATAGTTGCTGGAAAAGATGCAACATGTACTGAATCTGGGGTGACTGAAGGTAAAAAATGTATAGTTTGTGATGAAGTGTTAGTTGCACAAACTGACATTTCTACAAAAGGACACTCTTATGAAGAAGGTAAATGTATAGTTTGTGGTGCTAATGATCCCGATTATAAAACAGAAGATGAAAGTGGAGATAATAAAGATAATCCTGGTGATTCTACAGATGAAAATCCTACTATCAACGAGAATGAAAAATATATAGTTAAATTTACATCTGTAATTATTAAAAATAATTCTGTTGGTAATGAATGGATTGAAGGTATTAAATATGAGAATACTTATATTGGATCAGGTGACACAATAGAACATAAAGCGAATAATGTCCTTTCATTAATAGCTTTCGCTATTGAAGAAGATGATTCAGGAGATGATTACGGAAGTAACACAATAGAATTTTCTAAAATTGAAATAGGGGAAAAAACCTCAAAAACTGTCGTTGTTGAAGTGGTTGAAAATAAAGGTAAATACAAAGGCAATACTGCTGAAGTGGAATTTACAATCACTATTGAAAGAATTGCTTAAATATATATTGATGATTGAATACATCAGGAAATGCTACTACCTTAGTTAAAACAAAAGACACTACTCGGAAAGTTGATTTTATAAAAATTAACTTAGTTGGAATTTTTAAAATCGTCACGCACTGCGTGATGAATTGAGTTAAACTTAGAAAGTGTATTATTGGATATCAAAAAGGCCAGACAGTGTCTGGCAAATTAAGTTAACTTTATTTGAAAATAAATTATAAGTTTTTTTATTACATGCTAAAGTTAAAGGCAAGCAGTTTTAAGAATTTGACAAACCAAAAACTATGTGATAGAATTGTATATATCATATAAGTAGAAATAGAAAGGGCATAAGATATGACATTATTAATAACAAGTATTTTATTATCAGTTTTAGCTGGTGTTTTCTTAGTTTTAATTAACTGGAGAAAAATGAAAGCGAAAAGTTTAGTAACTTTCCCACTTGGAGCAGTATTTATGCTTTTATTATTATTTGGAAGTTTTACTAAAATTAATGCCAATGAAGTAGGTATTATTTATCACGATAGAAAAGGGGTTTTAGAAGAAGTTAAATACGAAGGTTTTCAAACTAAAAGTGTTTTTGAACATATTACTAAAATCAGTACTACTAATAAAACTGCCCAATTAACTGTCGCTGGTCAAACAAATGATAGTGCGTTTGCTGATTTTGTTATTACCATTATCTACCGAATTGAAGCCGAAAATGCTGGTAAATTCTATAAACAAACATCAAATAGTGATATTGCCGCTGAACAATTATCATCACTTGTAAAAGAAGCTTTACAAGGTTCAACTATTAAATACGATATTTATAGTATTTTAGGGGATAAATTAGAAGAAGTACGTTTAGATTTTTCTGATAACTTAACTAATATTTTATTAGAACGTTATTCAATTACTTTAGTATCTACATCATTTGATGATATTGATGCCGGAGAACGTATTGAAAATATTATTAAGAATAAAGCAGAAGCTTTACAACAAATTGAAATTGCTGAAGCTGAAAAACAAAAAGCACAAGTAGAAGCTGAAACAGAACAAATTAAAGCCGAAACTGCCGCAAGTGTTGCTAAAATCGAAGCTGAAGCTAAAGCTGAAGTTATGAAAATTGAAGCTGATGCTGAAGCATATAAAGTAGAAACTGAAAAATCTGCAATTGTTGATATGATTGATGCTATATATGTTAAATATCAATCATCATTAACTTATGAACAATGTGCTGAAATTGTTTTACAAACTATCTTCTATGAAAAATGGGATGGTAAATTACCAGAAGTATTAACTAGTGATAGTTTAAGTGGTTTAATTGGTTCTTTAGTTAGTAATAAAGAAAGTGATAATTAATAAAATAGAAAGGGTAGCTTTACCCTTTCTATTAAAATTATATGGGAGATATTAATATAGAAGTTAACGATTTAAAATGCCATGAAAAAGTTTAAAACAAAATGTAATCAATAGTTTAAAAATAAGGGAGGCAAATATAAAGATTATCCAAAAAAACACTATCATTGATAGTGTTTTTTAGTTGACAATTTAACTTCTTAATGGTATAATTGATATAAAGAAAGGGGATGTTTGATAATGCAGCAACACTTTGAAAGTTTAAAAAATGATGTTATTAGATTTTTGAGAAATGTTAAAGCAGTAATTAATGATGATAATTTTGATCCTCATTTATTTATTGGAAAGAAAACAAGACTTAGAAGAAACGATATATAGTAATCTTTCAACTCAAATATTATTAAATTATGATATAGATGATATAATTAATGAAATATCGTTATTAGAATATGAAGATTATTATGAGACGATTCTAGATGTTGTTGGTGATAATTTATTGTTATATGTTTTTAAAAAAGTTATAAAAGATTATGAAATATATATAAAAATAACTTTGAAAAATGATAAAATAATTATATGTTTTTCTTTTCATATATCAAAGGAGGTAAAATTATGAATATTAAAAAATATTGTCCAATTTGTGATGCTGAGCATGAAATTGAAATTGTTACAAAAAAAGAGACTTTAATTATAAAAGAAGAAGAAATTATTAGTGATGTAAAAAAATATGTTTGTTCAAAAATAAATGTTGAATTTATGGATTCAGAATTGAATAATAAAAACTTACAAAATGCAAGAGATGAATATAGAATAAAACATAAGTTATTGACTTCAAAAGAAATAAAAGAAATTAGAGATAAATATAATTTGTCTCAAGCTGATTTAGCTTTAATATTAGGTTGGGGTGAAATAACAATTACAAGATATGAAACAAAAGAAATACAAAATGAAAAATATGATGAAATATTAAGAAAAATTTCTGAAGATCCATATGTTTTGTATAATTATTTTAATATGAATAAAACTGCTTTTACTGAAAAAAAACAAGCTAAAATATTAGAAAAAATAACTTCATCAATTCCTGAGAACAGACAAAGTGATAAAATGATTGAAGATATGTTGATAAAAAAACATTTTTCAATTAATGAAAAAATGAAAGGATATCAAAAAATTAATATTGAAAAGATACTTTCAATAATTAAATATGTTGTAGATTCTGGAATAACACTATATAAAACTAAAATGGCTAAATTAATGTGGTATATCGATATGTTGTACTATAAAGAAAATAGAAAATCATTAACAGGTCTTGCTTATTTTCATATGAATTATGGAGCATGTCCGTTAGGATTAAATTTAATTTTGGAATCTGATAGCTTAATAATAGAAGAAAATGAATACGATGATAAAGTTTCATATTTGGTTAAAGATGTTATGTGTAGTTGTAAATTAAATGAAGACGAAAAAAAGATAATTAATAAAGTAATAAAGAAGTTTAAAAAGTTCACTACTGTAGAACTTGTAAAATATATGCATAATGAGATAGCGTATAAAAACACGGAAGATAATGAGTTTATATCTTTTGAATATGCAAAATTTATAGATTTAGGAGGAGAAGATATTGGAATTATTTAATACTTTTTGGACAATTTTAAAATCACTTTTCATATTTATTATTGAGATAGCTAAACCTCTAATTAAGTTGATTTTAGATTTAGAAGATTTACAAGATAAAATGATAGCTTGTGCTTTAGGGATACCGTTAATTGCTTTTGTATTTTTGAAAACAATAATAAACTGTGCAAATCTATTTTAATTTTGCATAATTAGTAGTATAATTAATATATGTTTATTGGAGGTATTAATATGGAAAAAGTAAGAATACAAGATGATTTATATACATATGTAAATGGGGAAAAACTAGAACAGCTAGTTATTCCTAATGATAAACCAGCTACTGGTGGGTTTAATATCTTAGCTGATGAAGTTGAAAAGATAATGATCAATGAATTTAAGGAAATGAGCGAAAAAGAAGCTTATCCTAATGATTATTTAAAGAATGCTTGTACTTTATTTAAAGTAATTAAAAACGCTGAAAAGAAAGAATTAGATGGTGTAAAACCAGCATTAAAGAATCTTGAAAATGTTAAAAATTTAAAAGATCTTAATGAATTAAATAATGCTTATAAAGATTTAATGTTAAATAGATTACCATTACCATTTAAAGTATCAGTTGATACAGATATGAAAAATACTAAACAACACTGTGTTGCTATTCAAGGTCCAAGTGTTATTTTACCGGATGCTTCTTATTATAAAGAAGAAATGGCTCCTCAAAAAGAAATGGTTTTAGGTATTTGGACTAATGTCGCAAAACAAATTTTAACTAAAACTAATTTAACTGAAGAAGAACAAGCAAAATATCTTGAAGATACTTTAGCATTTGATGCTATCTTAGGTAGTTTAGTAAAAACAAGTGAAGAATGGTCAGAATATGTTGATGCATATAATCCAATGAAAGTGACAAAGGTTGCTTCATTAATGAAAACTATTAAATTTAAAAAGATTTTAAAAGACTTATTTGGTTTTGTGCCAGAAGTAATTATTGTTTCTGAACCAAGATTCTTTAAAAACTTTGTTAATGTTTTAAATGAAGAAACATTTGAATTATATAAACACTGGGCATATGTAACAGGATTTATTAATTCATGTTCATTATTAACAGAAGAATTAAGAGAATTAGGTAGCTTATACTTCCGTACGATTGCTGGAATACCTGCAAATACTCCTTTAGAAAAGTTCGCATATCAACTTGCTTCTAATATGTATTCAGAACCAGTTGGTTTATATTATGGAGAAAAATACTTTGGTGAAGAAGCTAAAAAAGATATTACTGAAATTGTATATCAAATTATTGATACATATAAAGTAAGAATTCAAAAGAATGAAATTTTAGAAGATGCAACCAAAGAAAAAGCTATTTTAAAATTATCAAAAATTGGGGTAAAAATGGGATACCCTGATAAAGTTGAAGAAATCTATGATCAGTTAGTATTTAATGAAGAAGATTCATTATATGATATCTACAATACTTTAGAAAAAGTTATAATGCTTGATAGTTTAAGTAAATTAACTAAAGAAACAAATCCTGGTCATTGGCAAATGCCTGGACATATGGTTAACGCATGTTATGATCCATTTGTTAATGATATTACTTTCCCAGCAGCTATTTTACAACCACCTTTCTATTCATTAAAACAAACAAGAAGTGAAAACTTAGGAGGAATTGGAGCAGTTATTGGTCATGAAATTTCTCATGCTTTTGACTCAAATGGAGCAAAATGTGATGAAAATGGTAATATTAATAACTGGTGGACTAAAGAAGACCAAAAGAGATTCAAAACTAAGATTAAAGCAATGATTAAACAATTCGATGGAATTGAACTTCCTTGGGGTAAAGTAAATGGTAAATTTATTGTAAGTGAAAATATGGCTGACAATGGTGGTATGGCAGTAACACTAGAAATTATGTCAAATACACCTAATGCTTCATATGAAGAATACTTCACAAACTGGGCAAAAGTATGGTGTTTAAAAGCAAAACCAGAATACTTACAATTACTTCTAAATTTAGATGTTCATGGTCCTAGTATCTTACGTGCTAATATGCCACCACGTAACTTCCCTGAATGGTATGAAACATTTAAAGTTAAGAAAACTGATAAAATGTATATTGCACCTGGAAAACGTGTAGTGATTTGGTAATATATATAAATGAAAGCTGATTTTTAGAAATCGGCTTTTTTTGTTAACAAAAAATGAATGTAACCAATAAAATTATAATAAAATGAACGATTAATGGATAAAATATAATAATATCGTTCAAAAATAATAAAAAATGAACGATATATATTGACAAAAAAATGCATTTTTGCTAAAATAAATTGAGGTGTTAATTATGAGCTTTAAATCTTTATATAAACTATATGTAATGAATAATATAAGTGCGTTTAATGATATATATCGAGAAAAAATAAATTCTTCATCAACAATTAAATTTGATATTCTAATAAATAATTATCAATCTTTTTTTACTTATGATGTAGAAATAATGAAATTAGTATCTAAGATTAGAGATATTGATGCTACTGTATCAAGGCTTTTTTCCAAACTACCTGCGCTTGCTGTAGCACAATACATGAGAAAATCTTTAATTGATGAAATAGCTTATACAAATGAGATTGAAGGAGTTGTTTCGACAAGAAAAGATATTAATGATTTAATTAATGAAATTGAAAAGAAGATTAAAACCAAAAATCGTTTCGAAGGGATAGTTAATAAGTATTTAATGTTAACGAAAGAAAAACTAAATCTTGTTGAAGCAACTACTATCAGAGAAATATATGATGAAATGTTATATAATGAAATTAAACAAGAAGATAAAAATAATCTTCCTGATGGTAAAATATTTAGAAAAGAAGAAGTTCATATATTAAGAACAACTAATAAAATAATTCATAATGGAATTATGCCTGAAGATAAGATAATTGAATATATGAATAAAACTTTAGATATACTTAATGATTCATCTATAGATATTTTGATAAGAGTCTCTTTAGTTCATTATTATTTTGGTTTTATTCATCCATTCTATGATGGGAATGGTAGAATAAATCGTTTTATTTCAAGTTATGTGTTATCCAAAAATTTAAACGAAATTGTTGGTTTTAGATTAAGTATGACTATTAAAGAAAATTTAACTCAATATTTAGATGCTTTTGTACATACTAATGATATAAGAAATAGAGCTGATGTATCAACATTTGTTTATGAATTTTTAGATATTGTATACAAATCTTATTTAAAAACTGAACTTTATGCTTTAGAAAAAACACAAGAATATAATAAATATCTAGGTATTTTAGAAAAAATTGATAATATTTTTATTGAATATAAAAACCAAACCGATATTAAAGAGTTATTAAATATTTTAATTCAAGCGAGCATTTTTGGAGATTTTGGAATAACTAAGGCTGAAATGTGTCAATTATTAAATAAAGGTAATACTAAAATTACGGAATTTTTAACAATACTAAAAAGTAAAGATTTAATTGTTGAAAATAGAAGTGGTAAATATCGTTATTATCAAGTTGATTTAGAAAAATTAAATATATATAATAAGGATAAGGTATATTAATATTATGAAGCTAAAAGGAATTAATAATGAATATTTAAAATATCGTCATAATAACGAAGAAATAGATATTCCAGAATATTGCTATCAAGAAGATAATGTTCGTGGAGTATGGATTGCTAATGTCGCAAACATGGATACAGGTAAATGTGAAAATGTAGAAGAGTATAAAAAAGAACTAATATCTATTCTTGATACCATGAAACTTTACAACATGAATACCGCAATCTTTCATGTTAGACCAACAAATGATGCGTACTACCCATCTAAATTAAACCCTTGGAGTAAATATCTTACAGGGGTTGAAGGGCGTGACCCAGGATTTGATGTTTTAGCTTTCTTTATTGAAGAAGCAGCAAAAAGATCAATCAAAGTACATGCTTGGTTTAATCCATATAGGGTAAGTGGACAAGATATTGAAAAACTAGGACTTTCAAAAGACGAGTTTTTAGAAACCCTTTCTGTTAATAACTGGGCAAGATTACATAAAGAACATACCATTGTTGATGGCGCAAACAAGATAATTTTAAGACCAGGACATAGAGAAGTAATTGATTTTGTAACTGAATCAATGATGGAAGTAGCTAGAAATTATGATGTTGAAGCTCTTCATATTGATGATTTCTTTTATCCATATGCTCCAATTCCTAAGGAAAGTGAAGAAGAAGATTATTTAAAATATTGTAAAGATAATGAAACTTTTGAAGATTGGCGGAGAAGAAATGTCGATATGTTTATTGAAAATGTTCATAAAGAATTAGAAAAACTATATCTTGAAAAAGGTAAAAGAGTTGAATTTGGGGTAAGTCCTTTCCCTATTTATAGAACGAATAAAAGCATTTTAGAAACCGGTTGGGAAAAAGGTTCATATCATACTAAAGAAGCCTTCCAATGTTATGAAGGCCAATATTCAGATATATATAAATGGATGAAGGAAGGTTGGATTGATTACATTGTTCCCCAAGATTATTTTTCATTTAATAGAGAAGATGTAAGTTATCACGATATATGTTGGTGGTGGGCTAATATTTGTAAAGAAACTAAAACTAAACTATATATGGGACAAGCCATTTATCATGTTGGGGAACAAGATGTGAAACACTGTGAAACTTGGCAAGACCCATATGAAATTCATCATCAACTTGCTTATAATACTAAATATGATAATATCCAAGGAACAATCTTTTTCCACTATAAAAACTTAATTCCTGGTAAAAACAAAATACTAGATGAGGCTTTAGAAATATTAAAACAAGATTGGAAGAAAAAATAGCAGATTTTAAATCTGCTATTTAATCTTTTTTAAGCGTTAAAAATAAAGATTCCTCTTTAATAGTTTGATATGTTATTTTATCACTAATATCAAAAACATACTTTTGATGATCAGTAGTTAAAATATTAACCTCTTTATTTGCAAGACGCAAATCATCACAAGTTGTATAGGTATCTAACCATCTAGCTGTATTGGTAATAATAACATGTTTTGCTTTTAATAAATCACATAGTTCTTTAGGATTTGTTCCACTACCACCATGATGGCATGATTTATATATATCAATATGATTAATATCATGCTTTTGATAAATCTTTTCAATAGTTTTTATAGCTATACCTTTTAATTCAACAATATCTGTTTTAGAACATGTTAGATCAGCACCTAAGAAAACATTAAAATTATTTATTTTAAAGAAGACACATGCGGAATTAAAGTTTTGATTAAATTTCTTTTGGTGATAAAATTCCCCTTTTGGATCATTATACATTTCACTTAGATGATGTCTAATTTCATATATTTCAAGTTCCAGATTATCTAAATTAATGGTTAAATAATCAAGATTAAAATCATCTAAGAAAATAGTATCAGTATTATGGTTATTAGCTGCATCTAAAATAGCTAAATATTTACTCATTTCGCTATTTGTATATTCATCATTAGATGTAGAACCACTAGAGGTTGTTCCATCTAAACCATAATAGTGTTTTAAATATAGTTTATCAATTTGATAGTTATCGATTATTTGTTTTGTGTTACCATAATGATCATTATGGAAATGAGTTATTAGAATAAAATCTAATTTTTCAACCTTTAAATCTTTTAAATAACGATCAACCATAGGATAATAGAAAGCACTACCGGTATCAATAAAAGCAAAATGATGGTTATTTTCTAAAATAATAGCATCACTCCATATAGTATTTAAGAAATGTATTTTCATTTTATCACCCACATATATTATAACATATACCGATATATGTTTAGAAAAAAATGCGAAAAAATGAGGAGAAATGAGCTCTTTTTAAGTGATTAAAATTAAGTTTTTAAGTTAAAAATAAATGCCTATTTTTAGGTAGGAAATAGTCTTTGGATACCAAAAAAGTGGCAAAAAATAGTTATGCATCGCATTTTACAAAAAAACCTTTTTGTGGTATAATATATTAACAGTAGAGAGAAGTATTTTTCTACTTTTATTTTCCCTGTAAAGAGAGGTGAAAGAAATGAAAGAAATATTTGAACTAATAGATAAAGAATGTGATAGACAAAATGAAGGTATTGAGCTTATTGCCAGTGAAAACTATGCTAGTAAAATGGTAAGAAAAGCTTGTGGATCTATTCTTACAAATAAGTATGCGGAAGGATATCCAAACAGAAGATATTATGGTGGATGTAAGTATGTAGATTTGGTTGAAGAACTAGCTATTAAAAAAGCATGCGAATTATTTGGTTCAAAATATGCAAACGTTCAACCTCATAGCGGATCTCAAGCTAATGCTGCCGCATATCGTGCATTAATGCCAGCTGGTGGAAAAATCTTGAGTTTAGTTCTAAATGATGGAGGACATTTAACTCACGGAAGTCCCGTAAGTTTCTCTAGTCATTTATATGATTTTGTACATTACCCGCTTTCAAGTGATGGGAAATTAGATTATGAAGTTATTTTAGAAATTGCTAAAAAAGAAAAACCAAATGCAATTTTAGCAGGATATAGTGCATATCCATATATAATAGATTTTAAAAAGTTTAAAGAAATTTGTGATGAAGTAGGTTGTTACTTTATCGTTGATATGGCTCATATTGCGGGACTTGTGGCATCAGGTAAACATCCAAATCCAGTACCATATGCGGATATTGTGACAAGTACAACTCATAAAACATTAAGAGGACCACGTGGTGGATTAATCTTAACTAATAGTGATGAATTGATTAAGAAAATAAATAGTGCGATTTTCCCTTATTATCAAGGAGGACCACTAGAACATATAATTGCTGGAAAAGCTATCTGTTTTGATGAAGCATTAAAAGATGATTTTAAAGAATATGCTGGTAAGATTATTGAAAATACTAAAGCTTGCCGTGATGTTTTGGCAAAACTTGGAGCCCTTACTAGTGATACTGAAAACCATTTATTCTTACTTAATACTTTAGATAGCTATGGAATAACTGGTAAAGATGCTCAAAATAAGTTGGAAGAAATTGATATTACTGCCAATAAAAATATGATTCCAGGAGACAAACTATCTCCTAAGGAAACAAGTGGATTAAGAATTGGTTTTGCTGCAATAACTACTAGAGGTTGCACAAAACAAGATGCCGAAAAAATTGCGTTAATAATTCACGAATATTTAGCTAATAAGATTGATGCTGTTACTGCTAAAAAACAAGTTAAAGAAATGACTAGCAGTTGGCAAAAAATCGAAGAACTTTAATTATGAAAATATGTGGATTACAAAAAGTAACATTACTTGATTTTCCAGGACATGTTGCTTGTACAGTATTTTTAGGTGGATGCAATTTTGATTGTCCATTTTGCTACAATTCTTCATTAATCCGTAATGATGGATTAGAACTATTATCAAAAGAAGAATTGTTTGATTTCTTAAGACGCCGTAAAGGAATTCTTGATGGAGTTGCTATTACTGGTGGAGAACCATTACTACATAAAGAAATTGTTGATTTCATTAAAGAAATTAGAGAATTAGGTTTCAAAATTAAATTAGATACCAATGGATCTTTTCCTAGTGTTCTTAAACATTTAATGGATTCAAACCTTGTTGATTATGTCGCAATGGATATAAAAAATGCTTTGGATAAGTATGAAACAACAATTGATTGTAAACTTAATCTATCAAAGATTGAAGAAAGTATTAGTCTTTTAATCAATGGTAATGTAGATTATGAGTTTAGAACAACAGTTGTTAAAGAGTTTCATGATATTGCTGATTTTGAAAAAATTGGTAAATTAATCAAAGGAGCAAAGCGTTACTACTTACAAAGTTACCAATACAAAGATAGTGTTAGATGTAAGGACCTATCGCCAATGACAAAAGAATCACTGCAGTTGTGTTTAAATAAAGTTAAAGATTACGTTGAATACGCATCTTTACGAGAAATAGATTAGAAAGGTATAATAATTATGTATAGAGTCGTAAAAAGAGATGGAAAAATAAAAGATTTTGATATTGAAAAGATTGTTAGCGCGATAGTACGTGCGTTTGAAGCTAAACAAAAAGAATATAATCAATCAACAATTGATTTTTTAGCCTTAAAAGTAACAGCTCATTTCCAAGATAAAATTAGAGATGATTTAATTACTGTTGAAGATATTCAAGACAGTGTTGAAACAGTATTAATTCAAGCTGGATATGACGATGTAGCAAAAGCTTACATTTTATATCGTCGTCAACATGAAAATGTTCGTAACGCAAAAAATACCTTCTTAGATTATAAATCATTAGTAAACAACTATTTAAAAATTAATGACTGGCGTGTTAAAGAAAACTCAACAGTTACATATTCAGTAGGAGGATTAATTCTTTCTAACTCAGGAGCTATTACAGCAAACTATTGGTTAAGTGAAGTATATGATGACGAAGTTGCTAATGCTCACCGTAATGGAGATATTCACTTACACGACTTATCAATGCTTACAGGATACTGCGCAGGTTGGTCATTAAAACAATTAATTAAAGAAGGTTTAGGAGGAGTAGTTGGTAAAATTACATCTTCACCTGCTAAACACTTATCAACATTATGTAATCAAATGGTTAACTTCTTAGGTATCATGCAAAATGAATGGGCTGGAGCTCAAGCATTCTCATCATTTGATACTTATCTTGCACCATTCGTAAAGGTTGATAATTTAACTTATGCTCAAGTAAAACAATGCATTCAATCATTCATTTATGGGGTTAATACACCATCTCGTTGGGGTACTCAAGCACCATTTACTAACGTTACATTAGACTGGACAGTTCCTAATGACTTAGCCGAATTAAATGCTATCGTTGGTGGAAAAGAATGTGATTTCAAATATAAAGATTGTCAAAAAGAAATGGATATGGTAAACAAAGCCTTCATCGAAACAATGATTGAAGGAGATGCTAATGGACGTGGATTCCAATACCCAATTCCTACATATTCAATTACTAAAAACTTTGACTGGTCTGATAAAGAAAACAACCGTTTATTATTTGAAATGACTGCTAAATATGGTACACCTTACTTCTCTAACTATATCAACAGTGATATGGAACCAAGTGATGTAAGAAGTATGTGCTGTCGTTTAAGATTAGACTTAAGAGAATTAAGAAAGAAATCTGGAGGATTCTTTGGTAGTGGTGAATCAACTGGTTCAGTTGGGGTTGTAACTATCAATATGCCTCGTATCGCTTATCTTGCAACAAGCGAAGAAGACTTCTTCCAAAGATTAGATAAGATTATGGATATTTCAGCTCGTTCATTAAAAGTAAAACGTGAAGTTATTACCCAATTATTAGAAGCTGGTTTATACCCATATACTAAGAGATATTTAGGAACATTTAATAATCACTTCTCAACAATTGGTCTTGTTGGTATGAACGAAGTAGGATTAAATGCTAAATGGATTAAGAAAGATATGACTCATAAAGTTACGCAAGAATTCTCTGTTAAAGTGTTAAATCATATGCGTACAAGACTTTCTGACTATCAAGAAAAATATGGAGATTTATATAACTTAGAAGCAACACCTGCTGAATCTACATCTTATCGTTTAGCTAAACATGATAGAAAGAGATATCCAGATATCATCACAGCTGCTAAAGATGGAGATACTCCATACTATACAAACAGTTCACACTTACCAGTAGGATTCACTGAAGATATCTTTGAAGCTCTAGCTATTCAAGATGAACTTCAAACATTATATACATCAGGAACTGTATTCCATGCCTTCTTAGGTGAAAAACTTCCTGATTGGTCAAGTGCAGCTGCATTAGTTAGAAAGATTGCAGAAAACCATAGATTACCTTACTATACTTTATCACCAACATATTCTATTTGTCCTGAACACGGATATATCGTTGGGGAAAAAGCAACATGTCCAACATGTGGTGGTAAGACAGAAATCTACAGCCGTATTACTGGATACTATCGTCCTGTTCAAAACTGGAATGATGGTAAAGCTCAAGAATTTAAAGATCGTAAAGAATATAGTATTGAACATGCTATTCATGCGGAAGTGGATAGACATCTTGATGAAGTAGAAGAATCTAAAGATCAAGTAAAACTTGCTGAAGGTGTATATTTATTCACAACAGCAACTTGTCCAAACTGCCGTATGGCGAAAAACTTCTTAGCTCAAGCAAATGTTGAATATAGCGAAGTGCTTGCTACTGAAAATGTAGACCTTACTAAATCATTAAATATTAATGCTGCTCCAACTTTAGTTGTTGTAACAAAAGAAGGAACAGAAGTTGTAGAAAACGTATCTAACATCCGTCGTTTTATTGAAGTTAATTTAGTAAACAAGGAGTAAGATATGATATATGATATTTTAATAATTGGATCAGGTCCTGCTGGTGTAACCGCATCAATCTATGCGGCTAGATCACAAAAAAAGGTTTTGGTTATTGAAAAAGAAGCTTTTGGTGGTTTGATTACGCACTCACCAAAAATCGAAAACTATCCTGGATTTAATTCAATTAGTGGTTTAGATTTAGCTGATAAATTCATTGCTCAAGCAATGGATTTAGGAGTTAACTTTGAATTTGATGATGTTTTAGAAGTTAAAAAAGAAGATGAAAACTTTGTATTAGTTGGAGAAAATAATAACTATAAAGGTAAAACATTAATTCTAGCAACCGGTTCAAAACATCGTACATTAGGATTACCTAATGAAGAAGCCTTAACAGGACATGGAATATCTTATTGTGCTGTATGTGATGGTCCATTCTATGCTGATCAAAATGTTGTTATTGTTGGTGGTGGAAACACTGCTCAACAAGAAGCGGTTCTTTTAGCAGGATATTGTAAATCAGTTACGATGGTCCAAAACCTTGAAAAATTAACTGGTGAAGCATCAGGAATAGATTTAATTAATAAAACAGAAAATATCAAAGTTATTTACAACAAAAAAGTTGTTGAACTAATTGGTTCTGATAAACTAGAATCTATTGTTGTTGAAGATGCTAAAACAAAAGAATTAGAAGTTATTAATACTGATGGAGTATTTGTTGCTATTGGACATATGGCTAATAATGAACCATTCAAAAATATCTGTACATTAGATAAAGATGGTTTCATTGTGGCAGGTGATGCATGTACAACAGAAACAGAAGGTTTATATGTTGCTGGGGATTGTCGCCAAAAACGTATTAGACAAATCTCAACAGCTATCGCTGATGGAACAATTGCAGCAGTTCAAGCTATCAATTATTTAGATAAATAATAACCAAAAAGATGAAGTTAAACTTCATCTTTTTATTTTTAAATAAGCAAGATATTAAGCAAGATTTAAGTAAGATAACTTGATTAATTTTAAGTTTTATGATATAATATTAATGGAGTTGATGTTATGTATAAACCACCATTTGATATAACAAAAAAAATGTTAAATCTTTCTATTTTAATTACTGAAAAAATAGGTAGAATTACTTCATATAATTCTCTTAAAAGAATGCCGGTGTTAAGAAGAAATAATAAAATAAAATCTATTCATTCTTCACTTGCAATTGAGGCTAATTCTCTATCACTTAGTCAAGTGCGTGATGTTATAGATGGTAAAATTGTTATAGGGCCACAAAAAGAAATCCAAGAAGTAAAAAATGCTTATAAGGCATACAGTATGTTTAGTGACTTTGATGGCTATAACGAAAAAGACTTGTTAAAAGCTCATAGTATTTTAACATATTTGACATGTGAGGAATCAGGTAAATATAGAAACCATGGGGAAGGAGTATTTGATGGAAGTAAGGTGATTTTTGTTGCACCACCTGAGGATCTAGTTCCCACTTTGATGAAAGATTTATTTGCATGGTTAAGAAATGATGATGAAACACCAATTTTAATAAAATCATGTATTTTCCACTATGAATTTGTTTTTATACATCCTTTTGGTGATGGAAATGGTAGAATCGCTAGACTTTGGCAAAATATATTATTAAGTAAATGGAATCCGATTTTTGAATATATACCAATTGAAACTTATATTCAAAAATATCAAACAGATTATTATGAAAAAATAGCAAATTGTCATAAAAATGGTAATTCTAATGAATTTATAGAATTTATGCTAAAAATGATAAATGCAACCCTTGATGAAATTTTAATAAGTGTTGAAAAAGAAAGCAAGAATATATCTGATCAAGTAAATAAATTGTTAGAAGTAATGGAACCAGATATTCCATATTCAGCAAACCAATTAATGGAGAGATTAGGGATAAAAACAAAAGAGACGTTAAGAGCAAGTTATTTGAACGAAGCTATTCAAAATGGTCTTATAAGAATGACTTTACCAGATAAACCAAATAGTAAAAATCAAAAATATATTAAATAAAAAAAATAGGGCTAATATTAAAGTTTAATATTAGTCTTTTTACATATGCAACCGCTAGTTGACACTCCTGTAAGCCAAACTTGGTTGATTAAAAAATAAAAAAGTTTTATAATGACCATGTATTAAAAAATATGATATCATAAAGAAGAGGTGTGATTATGACAATAGGTGAAAAAATTTACAAACTTAGAAGTGAAAAAGGTGTGTCACAAGAAACAATGGCTTTAGACTTGAATGTTTCAAGACAAGCCGTTTCGAAATGGGAGACTGACCAATCGATTCCTGATTTAGATAAAATTAAATTATTATCCGAATATTTTAATGTTACAATTGATTCGCTAGTAAAATCTAGCGAAATTAAAAAAGAAATAATTGTTGAAAAAAATAAAGAGTATGATGCGAATAAAATCAAAAGACTTACGAAAATAATGTTTAAAACTTCAATTGCGTTAGCGATTTTATATTTAGTTTATTATCTATTAGTTGTTATTTTTCAAAAGAATTTATCAATTTTTAAATATAGTGAATGGGTAGCGGTTTTCCCAACTGTTGATTTCATCCAAAAACTAATAACTTGTAGTTTTACAGTTGTAGTTTCTTGTATAACATTGAAAAGAATGAAAAAAGACAACTTATCAACATTGTTTGAACTAATAGCTTTTCTTGTTTATTTTGTTGGTATAACATTCTTTTTAGAATATCTTTTTGGATATATATCTTCAAATTATATTAATTCATTACCACAAGTAGATGGAGTTCATACAGAAATTGTTTATATTAAACTAGTCTCTGAATTATCAAGACTATATGCATTAATGAATGTATCAACTGTTCTTTGTTTTGTTTCGTTAATAATGGTGATGATTATAAGAAGATTTGATAATAATAAATATACTTTACCACAAGAAAGAAAAGAGTATAAGAGGATTGATGCGGTAATGAGTTTTTTAAATGGGTTATTTCTAGGAATTCCGGGATTATTATTCCAAATTATATGGTTACTAGATGCTAAAGTAGATAACGTGGAACGATTTAAAAAAATGCGTTTTTGGTATATATGGGGATTTGCTTCAGCAATCATTATTAATTTAATTATGATATTAATACAGTTTTTATAAAGTAGGAGTGAGTCCTACTTTTTTAAATTTAATAAAAAATATTATTTTACAAATAAAAATAAAAGATTAATTGTTATATATTTAAAGGAGGTAATAATCTTATGAAAAAGATATTTGTTTTAATTGTGATATTATTTACTCTATACTTAGGAGGATGTGATGGCGAAAGTGATTTAGTCAAAAAATGCGTTAAAGATTACATTACCTCATATGAAAATTATGACACCATATATGTTAAAGATGCTAATTGTGGGGAAAAACATCTATTAACAGAACAAGATTATGCTGAATTAAAGAGTTTTTTACAATATGTATATAATGCAGTCGCAGAAGTCGAATCTAAAAATAAAATAGATGTTTCGAAAGAAGAAGATGAAAAAAGTGATTATAATTTGTTGACATCACCGATGCCTTCTCCTATAAAAGGAGTATTTAATTTATTTTTAGAAAATCAAGAAGAAGATAATTTTATAAAATTTATATATGTTTATAATGATAATGAATATAGTTTAAGAATAAGTGATAGTTTATCTAATACCGCATGTATTGTTCTAAAAGAAACAGTTATAAATGATTTTGGTCGGGCAATTAAGTATTATTTAGAAAAATATTGTTATACTAATATGTTGTTTGTTGACTTGCATCCTATTTTTCAAGAAATCAATAGTGATGTTGTAACAAATATTGAAGTTATTTCTTCATCAAGTGATTATCAAGCCATGAGATTAAAGGGGCATGAATATTTTGAAAACTCTGAAACCATTAATGCATATATAGAATTATATAAAACTTCTACTTTAAGTAAAATAGATTATTATGACATTGTTACTCCTGGAGGAACAAGTAAAAAAATGATTATATATATGAAAAATAATAAAACATATGAAGTTGATTTCTATCAAAATTGTTTAATTTGGAATAATGAATATTATGTTGTTGGTAAAAATGACGTTTATATTCAACCAGATAGAATTAACTATTCTTTCTATATAGATTCTATTAGCGGAGAGCTATATAATAAGTCATATAAAATTGATGACTATACTATGGATTTAGGTAAAATTAAATTTATTCATAATGTTGAAGAAATTAATTTTGTTGATAATTATAGTTTAAAAACTCCATATGGAATATTATATTTTATGAATAATCGTTATTTTAAATATGATGATGTCATTTATCTTGTAGAAGATGGATTTGAAGAAATAGATAAACTAATAAAATATGAAAAGAAAAAAGAGATTTCGTATATTGAAAATCCTCATATAATATCAACAGAAAATATGCAAAAACTAATTTATACGGGACTAGATGCTGGATTAAATAAAACAAGAATAGAAAGTTTAGATAATTACCAAGCATTAAATGGTGAGAGTTTAGCTGAAGTTATAGGGTTAGATCATAAACTGAATGATGAAGAGATAAGAAATGATTATATGTTATTAATAATTTGTAGAAATGGTCCAATTCATGATGACTATAGAAAAGTAGAATATTATGATGCCTTTGTAGAAAGTAAAAATTTATATATAACCATTCAATATTCTTGTGAGTCAACAGGAATATATGACGCAGCAGTGACAACATATAGTGATATTATCTTAATCCCATCATCTTTTGGCAAGGCTTTAAAAGATAATTTTGAAGTAACTTTTAATTGTCTATATCAAGATATGAAATATATGATGTTAATTTGTAACGATATATGTGATATTAAAATGGCATATAAAAAGAGTTCGTATTATCCAGATTTTGGAGAATATGAAATATCAATTTTGGGAGCTTATGGTAGATTTAATGATGCAACCGCATTGTTGATGACAAATGAATATGCTGTTTATGATGATGTCCTCACGGAAGAAGTTGTCGCAGGATACGAATTTATATATCCAAATTCTAATAAAATTATTATTTATTTTCAAAATAATATATATACACTAACAGAGGCATACAATTTGAATTTCTTTAATGAAGAACAAATTCGAATAATTTATCAAAACTATATGCATAAAAATACCTAATATTATTTATATCTTGTAATCTTTTAAATAATATGATATATTATTATTGAGAAGAAAATAGGAGGTATTTCATGAAAAGAATCCTGATTGGAGTTGTGTTGCTAATTTTTGTTTTATCTTTAACGGGTTGTGATAACCAAGATATAATTGATGAGAGTAATTATGATGCTACATATGTCGAGTTTAAAAATAGCTCTGAGGTGTTAGCTAGAGAGTATTATTATGAAATAACCTCTGTGAGTGAATTAGAACAATTTTTGAAAAACCATTTAGGGAAAGAAAATACTCTAAAAAAATATGATAAAAAGTTTTTTAGAAATAATGTTTTACTGGCTTTTATGGTCGAAGAAAGTAGTGGGGGAAATGCTCATAATATATATACTTCAGACATAAGTGATAGTGGAACTTTATATTTAGATGTAAAATTAACCCAAGGCGGAATTACGATGAATATGGCATATTGGGCAGTCTTTTATGAAATAAGCCAGGAAGATTTTGGTAAAATCACAAATGGTATAAATATATCAAAAGGTGGTAAAGTTATTAAATTAAAATCTTATGATAAAACAACAACAAGATTACCTGAAGAAATGCCAGAAGATTTTGTTTTTTCTATTGCATGTTACACCGATGAGAAATTAATTTTTAGCACTTCAAAAAATAAATTAGTTTACAATGAAAAAGAAACCGAGTTTGTTATTTCTAAAGAAGGTTTAAGCGAAATTTACCAAATAGTAAGAGAAATTGAAATTGATAAATTACCTTATGCGATAAACGCAAAAAATGATCCTTATGAGGAAATAATAATTTACGTTAAAGTAAACGGTGTTGCTGAAAGTATTTCAATTTGGGGTGAAGACTTAATTGATTTTGAGTGGAAAAGCTTTAGAGAACTAGGGAAAACAATTGAAGAACTTATAAATAATTATATTAAAAATACCGAAGAATTTAAAAAAATAGCTGGTTCTTCAGATGAATAGTTTAAAAAAGAAATTGTAATATTACAATTTCTTTTTTTAATATTTTATGTTTTATTAAAATAAAATATATTGGTGAATTATTATGAAAAGTCTTAGAAAATTAAAAATATTAACGGTTATTTGTTTAATAATATTTATTCCTTTAGTTATTGTTAGTTTTGCTGATAACTATTATAGTGATCGAACTACGATGTATATTGGTAAACAAATAGAACTAGCATCAACTAGAACCTTTCAAGAAGTTATTAATAAAAGCGTCTTAAATGAAGTAGATGTTAGTGAATTAGTAGTTATTAATTATAGTTCTGTAAGTAATGTTAGTAGTGTAATTATCAATACTAAGTTAGTTAATCAAATCTTAGATGAGGCACATATAGTAATTGAGGACATTTTTGATAAACATTTAGAAGAATATTTTTTAGATTTAGAAATACCGCTTGGAACTTTAATTAGTAAAAGTATTTTTTCAGGAATTGGACCAATAATAAGAATACCAATAACTCCCGTTGGATCATATAAAATAGATGTTTTAACTAACACAGTGTCATATGGAATAAACAATTCATTAGTTGAACTTTATCTTGCGATTGATGTTGATATTGAAGCGTTAATCCCACTTCAAAAGAAATCATTTCCTAATGAAACAAAAATTATTATTCTTTCAACAATAATTCAAGGTGAAGTTCCTAAATACTATTATTCCTCAAATAGTAATGAAAGTTTTCCATATATTCCTAGTGATAATTAAAATATTTATAAAAATTACTTTATCAAATTTGCAACAAGACAAATTGTTTTGTAGTATAATAAATATAATGGAGAATTAATTATTATGGAACAAAAGATTATTTATATTTTAGAAAAAATCCGCCCATATTTACAAAATGATGGTGGAGACGTGGAATTCGTTAAATTTGAAAATGGAATTGTATATGTTCGTATGCATGGGGCATGTGTAGGATGTGTACAACTTGATACCACAATGAAAGATGGAATTGAAGCTTTATTATTAGAAGAAGTACCTGGAGTAATTGCGGTTGAACAAGTAGAATAGGATGTCATTATGAAAAATGGTGATATCGTATACGGAAAGATTACCAATATTGTCGGATACGGTGCCTTTGTTCAAGTAGAAGAATACGATGGATTAGTTCATATTTCCGAGTTTTCTGACCATTTTGTAAGAGATATCAATGATTATGTACATATTGGTGATCAAATTAAATTAAAAATTATTGAAATTGATGAAGAAAATAAACGCATTAAATTAAGTTACAAACAAATCCACAAAACAAGAGGAGTTAAATGTCGTATTCCTCAATATAAAATCGGTTTTGAGCCAATTAAAAAAGCTTTACCAGGGTGGATTGCAAAGGAGCTTAAGAATGAGAAAAATCATTAATATATTATTTATTATAGGATGTTTATTTATGATGAGTTCTTGTCGTTACAGTAATGAAGAAAAACAAGTATTAAAAGAATACGAAAAATTATCAACTAGTGATTTTAATAATAAGTATGAATACCTAAAAGATAGCGGCAATGTTTTTGTATCAATCAAATATGAAGATTTAATTAAGAAATTAGAAAGTGATACCTTTATTTTATATATCGGTGGAGCTTGGTGTCCAAACTGTCAAGCAGTTGTTAAGTTTATTAACGAAACAGCAAAAACTTTAGAAATTAATGAAGTATATAATTTTGATACAAGAATATCAAGTGTAAAAACAGGGGAAAATGATATTCGTAATTGTAATAATGATGCTCAAACAAATCTATATCGTACTTTAATTGAAGCTTTAGGATATGTTAATCCGAATGGAGTTACTACTGAAGGTACAGATATTGATCGTTTAGCGGTGCCTGCTATTTTTGTTATTAAAGAGGGAAAAGTAGTAGATGTTATAGTAAAAGAATATTTATATAATGAAGAAACAGATGTTTTATATATAAATGGGGATGAAAAAAACTATAAAGATGAATATCTTGCTTTACTAAAAGAAGCGTTTGAAAAAATAAATTAGTAAGCATTAAATGAGTACGTTAAAAATAAAATGCATTAGGTGATTTTTATGAAAAAAAGTGCAATTTTGTTTTTAACGTTTCTTACGTTTATTTTCCAAATAATTGGTTTATTTGGTGTTTATCATCATGTTCTCGCAAAAGAAGAGAAGGTTATATATATAGATCCTGGACATGGTGGTTTTGATGGAGGAGCAACTTCCATTAATAAAGAAACTCTTGAAAAAGATATTACGCTAGATATCAGTAAAATTTTAGCTTATTATCTAGAACAAACAGGATATAAAGTTATTTTAACAAGAGATAACGATTCAGCTTTAGCTAGTACTAAAAGTGAAGATATATATAAACGAGTAAAATTAATTAATGAATCTAACTGTTTGTTATATATAAGTATACATGCGAACAGCTATCCTAGTGGAATTGTTAAGGGAGCACAAACATTCTATAAAGTAAATCAGGAAAATAGCGAAGAGTTAGCTAAAAATATTATGGAAATGTTAAAAATTGTTGATCCCTATAATAACCGACAAGCTAAAAGTATTAGTGGTAAATACTTAATTGATAAAGTAAATAAAGTCGGTTGTTTGGTAGAGGTTGGCTTTTTAACTAATAATGAAGAATTAAACAAACTAAAAAATAAAACCTATCAAGAAAATATTGCTTATGCGGTATATCTTGGAATATTAAAATATTTAGGTAATAGTGGAGATAATTAATATGGATAAATTAAATTTAATAATCAAAACCGAAGACCAAATGATCCATTTAGGAGAATTAATTGGTAGCATATGTTATCCTAAAATTGTTTTTGCGATGAACGGTAATTTAGGAGCAGGAAAAACTACCCTTACTAAAGGACTTGGAAAAGCATTAGGAATTAAAAGAACAATTAATAGTCCAACATTTACGATTATGAAAGTATATGAAGGAACAATGCCGCTATATCATTTAGATGTTTATCGTATTGAAAATAGTGATTCTGATTTTGAATTGGAAGAATACTTTGATTTAGATGGGGTAAGTGTGGTAGAATGGGCTGATAATATTAGTGATTTATTACCAAATAACACCATTTATCTACACTTTACAATTAATGAGGTAGGAAATAGATTAGTTGAAATTACTTCAACAGATAAAGAATTTATGGAAAAATTAGAAAGTATTGTGGGTGAATATCTATGTTAAGATTATTTTTAAACACTTCAAATAAATACTTGTTTATTGCCCTTATGAAAGATGATAATGTTATAGATTCTGTTTTAATGGAAGGCAATAATAATCATTCAGAAAAATTAATTGATGTTTTAAAAGAATTTTTAAACAAAAATTGTTTAAGTGTTGATGATATTAAAGAAATATATGTTGGACGTGGACCAGGATCATATACTGGAGTTAGAATTGCTTGTACGGTTGCGAAAGTAATGGCATTTATTAAAAATAAAAAGCTTTATAGTTTTAGTTCACTAGATTTATTACTTAGCACTAAACTTGATAAAGTAGGTACATATAAGGTGTTGATGGATGCAAGACGTGGTAACAGTTTTGCGAAAGTTGTTGAAGTAAAAGAAGATATAGTTGAAGTAATTTTTGATGAAGCTTTTGTGGAAAATGAATATTTAGAAAATAATTATCCTAATCTTGATGTTATCACAAGTGAAGATACAAAATATAATCTTGACTTATTACTAAAATATAACTTAGTAAAAGAAGAAAAAGATATTCATGCATTTGTTCCAACATACTTACGTAGTGGAGTATAAAATGTTTAAAATTAGAAATATCGAAAGAAATGATATTAAAAGACTTGTTGAACTAGAAGAAGAATTACTAAAAGAAACTGTCGGAGAAGAAATGCTTGCGGCAGAACTACATAATAAATTCGCATACTTTTATGTGGCTACTTTTAATGACGAAGTAATTGGATATTTAAGTTGTTGGATGGTTGAAGATACAGTTGACATTATTAATGTGGTAATTGATAAGAATTATCAACATTATGGTTATGGACAAGCATTATTTGCTAAAATGGAAGAGGATGCTAAAAGAAATAATTGTAATAATGTAATGTTAGAAGTTAAAGAAAATAACATTCAAGCTATTAATTTTTATTTAAAACAAGGATATGTTCAAATAAGTATTAGAAAGAATTATTATCAAGATTTAACAAATGCGTTAATAATGAAGAAGGTGATTGAATGAAAATTTTAGCAATTGAATCAAGTTGTGATGAAACTAGTGTGGCGATTGTCGAAGATGGTAAAAAAGTATTAAGTAATGTAGTTTTTACACAAATTGACATTCATACAAAATTTGGTGGAGTAGTTCCAGAAATAGCCAGTCGTCATCATATTGAAAAAATAACATATGTAATAGAAGAAGCATTAAATGAAGCTAAAATTACAATTGATGAAATTGATAAAATTGCGGTAACAGCATTTCCAGGACTTGTTGGTTCTTTAATGGTTGGAATCAATGCCGCAAAAACTATTGGATTATGCTACAACAAAGAAGTTATTATGGTCGACCATATTCATGGTCATATATATGCAAATTACTTAGAAAGTGATTTTAAATTTCCTGTTTTAGCTTTAGTAGTATCAGGTGGTCATACAGAACTTGTTTTAATGAAAGACCATATGAACTTTGAAGTTATTGGGGAAACTCTAGATGATGCAGTTGGAGAAAGCTACGATAAGGTCGCTAGAGTTGTTAAAGTAGGGTATCCAGGAGGGCCAATTATTGATAAGATGGCCGCACTAGGGGAGCCTACTTATGCTTTACCACATGTTAAACTTGGTAAAGATAGTTATAATTTTAGTTTCTCAGGGTTAAAATCAGCAGTAATTAATCTATGTAACAAACTAGAAATGAAAGGCGAAGAGCTAAATGCTAATAATCTTGCGGCTTCATTCCAAGATGCAGTACTAGATGTATTATGTGAAAAAACAATTAGAGCGACTAAAGAATTTGGGGCAAAACAAATTATTGTTGCTGGTGGGGTAGCAGCTAACAAAGGTTTGAGAAAAATATTACAAGAAGCAGTAGATGAACTTGATGATGTTATATTAACATTCCCAAGCTTTAAATATTGCACTGATAATGCAGCAATGATAGGGGTTGCCGCGTACTTTCAAGATAAAGTAGTAAAATAAAAAAAAGGAAGAGGGGTATGTATATATGAAAAACTACAAAATCGCAGAAAAAACTATTCAAATTAAATTTATCGATGAAGGAAAACACCAATATTTTAGAAATTTTGAAACTGAAGAATTGGCTAGTTATCAAATTATTTTTGAAATGATTAACCATCTTGAACCGCTTACTGGCTTACAAGAGGATGAAAATGGGTTAAAATACAAAATAGTTGATGAAAAAAAACTAGTCGACATTAGAAATGATAAAGGTATTGTTGTAATTAGATGTGAAATAGATAAAACTAAAACAACAGTTTATTTTATCGAAGGCTTTACTGAAATAGCTAAATATGAACATATCTTAAGTTATATGTGTTTTACTGAAGTTGTCGCAGATGAAGGAGTAATTTCGCTTCATGCAACAGCCGTAACATTTAAAGATAAAGCAATTATTGTTGACAATAATAATCTAACTAAATTGTTTATTGAACAATGGATTAAAATGTTAAATGAAGAAAACTTAATTAGTGATGATAAACTTTTTATAAAACTAAAAAATAATCAAATTGTTGTTTATGCTAATCCATGGAATGGTAGTGGTAATGTAGCAAGTGATTATGAAGGTACTTTAAAAACAATTGTCCTTTTAGAAAAGGGTTTAACTGAAAAAATCATTGAACTAGATGGTACGGAAAAAATGGATGTAATGGTTAAAAAACTAGGCATAATGAATGAAACAATAAGTAATAAAAAACTATTTAATTTTTGTGTTGACTTATGTGATAAAGTAGATATATATAAATATCAAGGTAAAATGAAAGACTTAAAAAATATATTTAACAAAATATATTTTAATTGATGAGGATACAATATGTATAAAATAGGACTTTTTACAGATGTACATGGTAATGATTTAGCTTTAAAGCTAATCTTAAAAGAAATTGAAAAATATAATGTTGATGAAATAATTTCTTTAGGAGATCTAATTGCGATTGGACCTAATTCTAATGAAGTATTAGATATTGTAACTAAACTTAATAATTTCTCAAGTATTAGAGGGAATCATGAAAAATACTATTTATTTGGTTTTTCTAATCCCCTTAGTTGTACTGAATCTACTCATCAAGATTGGGTAAAAGAGAGTATTAATCCTCACCATCAATCATTTATTGAAGGTACAAGATATCAGATTAATAAAACTATTGAAGGTGTAAAATTATGTTTTATGCATTACCCACTTAGATCAACAGAACCAGTACACTATGAATATATTGTTCACAATCCGGAAGCATCAGATTTAGATAATTTATTTAAAGATGTTGATGCGGATGTCATCTGTTATGGACATGAACATATTTCAAGTTTTATTAAAGGTAAAAAACTATATTTAGATGTTGGATCATGTGGTTGTCCATATCCTGAAAAAGATATTACAAGAGGTCTTATTTTAATAATAGATAATGGTAAGGTTGAGTATATACCATTAAAACTAACATATAATTCGGTAGAAGTAGTAAAAGACATGTATCGAAAAGAAATGCCAGAAAGAGATTTTATTTCTAAAAATTTCTATCTATATAAAAAATAAATCCAATCTTAGTGATTGGATATTTTTTTAAAAGCATATTTATTATGGATAAAGGGGAAAGAGGACTTTCCCCTTTAATTTTAATTTGTACAACGTTCACAATTGATAGATTCAAAACATTGAACACAACAAATACATGCAATATTATAAACTAAAGTCATGTTTGTGCATGTAGTTACACCATCTTCAACTTGTAATAAACGTAATACAACAGTTTCATCATTAACTTCCTCAACTCTGAAAAGAGTTGTAGCTGTAGTATTAGCCGCATCTATTGTCGCACTAAAAATACCACATTGGTTATAAATTGAAATTGGTTTAGTATTATTTAAAGAACCAAGCATACAATTTTCACAACCATTACGTAAGTTATTAATAATAACTTCTTTTTGCATTTGATCAATTCTTCTTAATAAGTCATAAATAGAATTTCTTGTTTGATTATTATTGTTATTATTTACTGTTGCTGCACATCCCATAATAAGCACCTCGCTTTCAATATAGTTTATGATAAAAAATAAAAGTTGTATAGGCGCTTAATCACTTAAAAAGATATTATTAAATAAAAAAATTACTCATATAAATATCAGATATTTATTGTTGTAAAAAAATCCCAAATGTAGTATAATATATATAAGTAAAAAAGAAGGAGTATAAATTATGAATATTTTAGAAAAAAGTGGTATTACTAATCCTGAAGTTATTGTTACATTAACAATACTTGGAATTTTTATAGGAACAATTTTAATGGTACTAATTGTTAAATTTATTTTAGTATGTAAGAAACAAATTAAAGTTAATAAAAAGTTAAAGGGAATTAAAACAGAAATATATGTTCCAATCTTTGGAGGAGCAGATAATATTGTAAGAGTTGAAGTTCAATTAAATCGTGTATTAATTGAAGTTAAAGATACAGCTTTAGTAAATATCAGTGATTTACAGGCATTAAATGTTGGAACGCAAATTACAGGAAATATTGTTAAATGTTCATCTAAAGAAATGGCTGATGAGCTATCTCAATATAAAAAATAAGGCTCATAAATAAGCCTTTTTTCTTAAGTTAGTTTAAATAATTTACAAGTTGGTTAGCACATTCGGCTTTCCATTCAGCACTTGCGTTATTCCATAGGAGTTCAAATAAAACTCCAAGACCAGGAAGTGTTTTTTCTTCCCCTAAGTTAATCGCATCATTAATAGTTGTGGTAACATCATCAAATGATGCATTATTTAAATTATTTAAAACTGCTTTTCGAATATCTAAATCCATAAATCCTCCTAAATAATAATACAATAATATTATTTTAGGAAATAATAAAATTATACAAATTGAGGTAATTATTATGAATAAAAATATTAATTTTTTAGAATATGTTAAAAACTATGAAAAAGATGCTATTTTAAATCTTCAAAAAATTTTAAAAATTGATAGTGTTTTAGATGAGGAAACAATTAGCGAAGGAGCACCTTTTGGTAAAGGTATTAAAGAATGTTTAGAAGTTTTCTTAGATATGGCTAAAAATGATGGGTTTAAAACATTTAACGATGAAGGATATGCTGGAGTTGTTGAATATGGTGATGGTGAAGAAAAGGTTGCTGTATTATGTCATCTAGATGTAGTGCCTACTGGTAATAATTGGCGTTATCCTCCTTTTTCAGCTACCATTGAAGATGGTAAAATCTATGCTAGAGGAGCAATGGATGATAAAGGACCAACAATGGCTGCCTATTATGCTTTAAAGATTTTAAAAGATTTAAATATTAAGTTAAATAAAAAGATTCAACTTATTTTAGGTACAGATGAAGAAACTGGATGGCGTGGAATTGCTCATTATAAAGAAAAATATGGTTTACCAGAAATTGGTTTCGCACCAGATGCTGATTTCCCATTAATATATGGTGAAAAAGGTATCTTAAATACAATTGTGGAAAATCATGATGTTGATGATGATATTGTATATATCAAAGGTGGAGAACGTTTTAATGTTGTTATTGATTTAGCTGAAGCTGCAACCCTTAAAGATCACCAAGATGATTTTAACAAGTATTTAAAAGATAATAATTTAAGTGGAACATGCAACCTCAAAGACGGATTATATGTTTATGAAATCACAGGGACATCTGCTCATGCGATGGAACCATTTAAAGGAATTAATGCGGGAACACATATGTTAAACTTCTTAAGTATGTATTCAAATAATGGTTTAGTTAAACTAGGAGCAGCTCTTCATAATGATCATTTCTTAGAAAAAGCCGCCCTTGCTTATACTCATGAAGAAATGGGTGAGTTAACATGTAATATTGGAATTATTAAATTCGAAAAAGGACAAAATATGCTTACTTTAGATATGCGTTGTCCAATTGGCTTTGATTTAGAAAACTTTGAAAAAACTTTAAATGAATGGTCAAAAATGTATAATTTAGAATGTAAAATTGTTGCTAATAAAGCACCACATTACATTGAACCAACTGATCCACTAGTTACTACTTTATATCAAGCATATGTAAAATATACTAACGATACTGTTAACAAACCTCATACTATTGGGGGAGGAACATATGCTCGTGCAATCAAAAAAGGAGTAGCCTTTGGAATGGAAATGCCAGGAGCAGTTACGGTTGCCCATCAACCAAATGAATATTTAGTTATTAAAGATTTCTTAACTTGTATCGCAATCTATGCGGAAGCGATGTATGAATTAGGTAAATAGTATGAGACTTAGAAAAATAAAAAATGCTCAAGAACGCTTATTAGATAAAGAAGGATTATATATTGTTAATCCTCAAGAATTTAAAGGTAAATGGCATAAAAAATTTAATAATAACAATCCTATATATATTGAGATAGGAATGGGTAAAGGGAAGTTTATTATTGAACATGCTAAAAGAAATCCTAATATTAACTATATTGGGATTGAAAAATATGATAGTGTTTTAATTAAAGGAGTAGAAAAAGCTTCTTCAGAAAATTTAACAAATATCTATTTTCTAAATGTTGATGCGATTAACTTAAATGATTACTTTAAAAAAGGTGAAGTAGATAAAATTTATTTAAATTTCTCTGATCCATGGCCAAAAAGTCGTCATGCGAAAAGAAGATTAACTAATGAAAAATTCTTAAAAGTTTATGATGTAATATTAAATAAAAAAGGTAATATCGAATTTAAAACTGATAACATTGGTTTATTTGAATATAGTGTTATGGAATTTAATCGTGTTGGATATGATTTCTTAGAATTCTCATGTGACCTTCATCGTAATGGTGATGATATTGTTACTACTGAATATGAAGATAAATTTATGAAAAAAGGAAATCCAATATATTATATAAAGATTAAGAAATAGACTATTAAGTATACATCTACTTTGATATTATGGGTGGAACTTTAGAATATAGTTCCACTTATTTTATAAAGATAATTTAAAAAAAGAGGTACAGATATGAAAGGTATGATACTTTTAGCAAATGGCTTTGAAGATATGGAAATGATTACAGCGTTAGACTTATTACGTCGTGCTAATATTGAGGTATATACATTCTCAATATATAATGATAAACGCATTTTATCTCAAAGCAGAGTATATTATGAAAGTGATGAATTACTAAAAAATGCTGATTTTTCAGAATATGATTTTTTAATCATTCCTGGAGGTAAAGCTGTTTTTAGCGAACTTAATAATCAAGAAATTGAAGCAGTAGTAGAAACTTTTAATAAAGATAAAAAATTAATTGCTTCAATTTGTGCAGCTCCAACGATTCTTGGAAAAATGGGACTATTAAAAAATAAAAACTTTACATGTTTCCCATCATTAGAAAATGAAGTTATTGAAGGTATTTATCAAAAACAATCAACTGTTGAATTGGTAGATAACTATATTACCTCAAGATCTGCTGGTACAGCAATCGATTTCGCTTTAAAAATAATTGAAGTATTAAAAGGAAAAGAAGAAGCATTAAGAATTCAAAATGTTATATATTATAATGTTGAGGTGAAATAAGTGAAAAAGAATATTTTGCTGATATGTTTAATAGTATTATTTTTAAGTTTAACTAGTTGTAATTCAAATTACTATAGTTACAAAAATGCGGAAAAATATAGTGTGGGACGTGTTAGTCTTGATAAAAGCATTGAACAAATTGATGTTGACTGGGTAAGTGGAAAAATAAATATCATACGTACTACTAGTGATGATCAAATTTATGTTTATGAAACAGCAAATAAAACTCTTGATAAAAAAGAAGAATTACGCTATTATTTAAAAGATGGGGTTTTAGATATCAGATTTGCTGAAAAAGGTTGGCAAGATTTTAATAATTTAAACAAAGAATTAACAATTGCTTTACCAAATGACTTTAATCTTGATAGTTTAAATATTACTACCATTGCTGCTGATGTAGAAATAGGTGGTATTGTTTGTAATCTTGATATTGAAACAGTATTAGGAGATATAAATGGTCAACTACAACTTTGTGATGAAGTAGATATTGAAACAGTATCTGGTAATATAGAACTAACAATGTCATCACCTAAAGAGTTTGATTTTTCAAGCGTTAGTGGGGATATTGAAGTTTTAATTATGGATACATTTCCAGCGATGACTAATTGGGAAGGTAACATTGATACCGTATCAGGTGATATAAAAGTATGCTTAAATAAATGGGCTTCATTTTTATTTGAGATTGAAACGGTATCGGGAGATATATCTTCTGATTTTCCATGTATAATTAAAAACAATGAGTATTTATATCAAAATGATGATAATAAGTGCGATATCAGCTCAGTTTCAGGAAACATTCACATTTTAGACATTGAATAATTTAAGAAAAAGATATATAATATATATATCAAATTGAGGGAATAACTATGTATATTGATACACATTCACATTTAAATAGTAAAGTTTTATACGAAAAATTAGAAGAAGTGATAAAAGAAGCGATAGATAATCAAGTGGAATTATTTATTGTTCCAGGATTTGATTTTGAAACTTCTGTTATCGCGTTAGAACTAGCCAAAAAATATCCTTTTGTATATGCGGCTATAGGATATCATCCAACAGAAATCAAAGGATATGGCGAAAAAGAATATAAGTGGTTAGAAGAACACATTAATGATGAGAAAGTTGTAGCTTTAGGAGAAATAGGATATGACTTTCACTGGGATACAACGACTAAAGAAGAACAAACTGAAGCATTTGTTCGCCAAATTTCTATCGCCAAAAAAGCAGGCAAACCATTAATAATTCATTCAAGAGATGCAATTCAATTAACCCTTGATACCTTAAAAGAAACAAATGCGAAAATGGTTGGTGGGGTAATGCATGCTTATTCGGGAAGTTTAGAAATGGCTCCATTATTTATAAAAGAAAATTTCTATCTAGGAATTGGGGGACCTGTAACTTTTAAAAACGCAAAAGAAATTAAAAGAGTTGTAGAAGTTATACCCCTTGAACATTTGTTAAGTGAAACAGATTCGCCATACTTAACTCCTCATCCATATCGTGGTACCGAAAATGGACCAAAGTATATACCTTTAATTGTTGATGAGATAGTAAATATCAAAGGTATAAATAAAGAAGAAGTAGCAAAAATACTTTTAGCGAACGCAAAAAAATTATTTAAATTGGAGTAGATTTAATTGAAGAAATTACAAAGTTTTATTTTAGTTGTGATAATGTTATTTGGATTATCTAGTTGTGGGTTGTTTTCCTATGAAGGAGAAACTATAAATAATATTACTAATAAAGTAACCGAAGTAGATGATTTTACGATTAATGATTTTCAAACTGCCCTTCAAACTGCAATTGAAAAAGCTGAAGCATCAGCGATTGCGATTGTCCACACTGAAGGCGGATGGATGGGATCAACATCTCTTGGTAGCGGAGTCGTATTAAAAAGAGAAGCTGTGTTAGAAGATGAATCGCTAGGTGAAAAAGAAGGTAATATTATCTCTTATACATATACAGCCGTAACTAATCGTCATGTGGTTTTAACAACAAGAAATACATTTAGTACAAACTTAAAAGTATATGTTGGTGATGGCGATAAAGTTGAGACCGCAACTTGTATAGCTTATTCTAGTAAAGAAGATTTAGCGTTGGTCACTTTTAATTCAACAATATATATTCCAGAGGCTAGCCTAGGCGATACTACAACCCTTAAAAAAGGAACATTCGTGGTAGCAATTGGGTCACCATATAGTTTGGAATATTATGGAACTGCAACTTTAGGGATTGTTAGTTATCCACTTAGATATTTAGAAGATGATGCTTTTATTTTAGGACGTGAACCTCAAGGAACAGTAACTAATGCTTATATTCAACACGATGCAGCAATAAACTCTGGAAATAGTGGTGGAGGATTATTTGATATTGAAGGTAAACTACTAGGAATCAATACTCAAAAAATTCAATCATCAGCAGGAGATATTGTTGAAAACATGGGATTTAGTATCCCAATACATGTTATATTAGAAGTATTTAAAGACTATCTATAAAATGTAAAACAATAAGAGAAGTAATACTTCTCTTATTTTTTATTTATTATATAATAATTCAATATACCAAGGAATATTATTTCTTTTAAAATAAATATCTTTATGATATTCACCAATTGCGGGATAAAAACCAGTCATAGGATTTAAATCGACTGATATAATTCCCTCAGGAGTTTCATACCAAGATGTATGTTTATCTTTTAAATAACTTTCAATAACCTCAGCCCAAATATATTTTCCAAATGTTGTATCTTCGTGATTTTCAATAATTCGGTTATCATCATATCCTGTCCATACAGCTACTAAAATATCAGGATTATAACCAACCATTAAATTATCGGTTTTGGTAGAACCTGATTTAGCCGCATACTTATGGGTTAATAAAGATACAAGACGTCCGCCCGTAGGTCTTATATTATAAGTCATCGAGTTATCAAAAATAGAAGTCATTGATTCATTTAAGAGATAAACATCTTGAATATTTGCTAGACGTTCTACAGTTTTTGATTTATTTTCATAAAGAACTTCATCATCAAAAGTGGTTATTTTAGTTATTAAAGTTGGTTCTAAATATACTCCTTCATTAGCAAGAACACTATAGGCAGTTGAAAGTTCTTGAAGACTTATTTCATATGTTCCTAAAGCGAGGGATGCAACACTTGGGATATTACCAGATATTTTTAATCTTTTTAACATATTTACTAGAGTATCAGTGCCTAAGAAGAGGTGGGTTTTAACCGCATATATATTATCGCTAGTAGCTAAAGCATATACCATTGAAACATCTTGATTGGCATATATATCCGCATAATTGTTAGGAGAGTAAGCTTCGCCATTTACATAAAAGGTAGTTTTTTCACTTTTAAAGGTTGTCGCTGGTGTAAAGCCATTTTCCAAGGCTGCTAAATATAGAAAAGGTTTAATAGTAGAACCACTTTGACGAAGAGCATCTACTGCCCTGTTAAAAGAACTATCCTGATAATTAGTACCCCCAACAACCGCTAACACTTCACCGGTTTTGGGATTTAACGCGTAAACTGCTGCTTCAATTTCTTCATTAGGTAAACGTTTATTAATACTTTTAATAATACTATTATTAAGCTTAGAATCAAGGGTTGTGTATACCTTTAATCCTTTGGCAGTATAGTCATTTAACCATCCCATCGTACTTAATTCTTTTAGCACTAAGTCTTGAAAGTATGGCGCATTTTCATTTAGCATATTGGGGTTTTTACCTACTAGATTGATATCAGATGCTTTAGAAGAAATAAGCGTTTCTTCATTAATCTTACCATCATTATATAATTCTTGAAGAATTAAATTTCGTCGTGTTTTATTATTTTCTGGATTTTTAATAGGAGAATAATTACTAGGACTTTTAGGGATGGCTGCCAAACTACAAGCTTCAACCAAGTTTAAGTCTTTAGCGCTTTTACCAAAATAATAGATACTAGCATCTTCAATGCCATATGCTCCACTATCAAAATAAATGGAATTTAAATAACCAGCTAAGATATCATTCTTATTATATTGACGCTCAATGTTCATCGCAATCATTACTTCATGAAGCTTTCTCTCAATCGTTTTATCGCTACTTAAATATAAGTTTTTAACATATTGTTGCGTAATGGTTGAAGCCCCTTCCACGAATTCTTGATTTTTTATATCAGAGATAATTGCGCCACCAATGCGGATAAAATCAACCCCTTGATGATCATAAAAACGTTTATCTTCAATAGCAATAAAAGCATCAATTACATAAGGGCTAATTTCATCTAAAGTAACATAGGATTGTTTACGATTATTAGAAACTGATAAATACTTTTGGTTATTATTATCATATAGTTCAATGTTTAATATTTGAGGCATTTCATATTTTAAATTATAGTTTATAATTGAAAAAGTAATTACTAAAATAGATATTAAACTAACAAAACAAACTAATAATATTTTTGATATTTTTAATATTTTCCTAAGCATATCTAAATCACCATTCTTATTTTTACCAAAAATATTAAATATATATAACCATAATTTGGTAAAAGAAAAAATAGTTATTTTTTATCAAAATAACTATTTTAGTTTTCAAATAAATCTTCAATTGCTTTTTGAAAATTTCCTATATAAATGTTCTCAATTGAGCTTTGTCCTACCCAATTAGTAATAATATTTTTTCCATCCATCACAAATGGCAAGTGATGCTTTTCAATAAATGATTGATCATAAGCAATTAAATAATCAAATTCAATTGTTTTTCCATCAACTACTAAGTGACAATCATCAACAAGTTCCACAGCTTTTTCGATGATTAAAGTATCATCATTATTAGGAATAAGTTCTAAAAATTTGTTTGTTAAAAATACGACCATATATCTATACCTCTAGTATAATTATAAAATAATTTTCAATAAAAAGCAAAATATGTTATAATAAGATTAAGTTACAAGGAGAGATATATATGAATATTTGGCATGATATAGATATTAAAAGAGTTACACCAACAAAGTTTATTGCGTGTATTGAAATTTCTAAAAACAGTAAAATGAAATATGAATTAGATAAAGAATCAGGAAGATTAATTTTAGATAGGGTATTATTTACTTCAACGCATTATCCAGCTAACTACGGATTTATTCCTAAAACATATGGGGGAGATAATGACCCATTAGATGTTTTAGTTTTATGTCAATCAGAAATCGTTCCACTATGTTTAGTTGAATGTCGTCCAATTGGTGTAATTAAAATGATTGATAATGATATGATTGATGAAAAGATTATTGCTGTACCATGTAAAGACCCATCATGGAATTCATATTCAAATATTGATGAATTACCAGAACATATTTTAGAAGAAATGAGACACTTCTTTAGAGTATATAAAGAACTTGAAGGAATGACTACTTCAATTGTGGAAACAAGAGGTCCAAAAGAAGCACAGCGTTTAATTAAAGAAGCGATTGAAAGATATGATGAATACTTTAAAAAATAAAAGTTATAAACTAGTTATCTTTGATTTAGATGGGACTATTTTAAACACTTTAGATGATTTGGCTGATAGTTTAAATGCGGTATTTAAGATGATTGGATATCAGAAGCGAACAGTTGATGAGGTAAGAAGTTTTGTTGGTAATGGGGTTATGAAATTAATAGAGAGAGCTGTTCCTAAAGATACTAGTAAGGAAGATATTTTAAAAACCTTTAAGATGTTTAGTGAATATTATCAAGCTCACTGTGCCATTAAAACGAAACCCTATGATGGTATCATTGAAATGCTTCATGCTTTAAAAGAAAAGGGATGTAAGATTGCTGTTGCATCTAATAAAATTCATCCTGCTGTTGTTTCATTATGTAATGATTACTATCCAGGATTAGTAGATGTAGCAGTAGGAGATGATCCGATTAGACCTAAAAAACCTCATCCTGCGATGGTTAATTATGTTTTAGATAAACTTAATATTTCTAAAGAAAATACCCTTTATGTAGGTGATTCTGATGTTGATGTTTTAACAGCAAAAAATGCAGGAATTGACTGTGTTGCAGTAGATTGGGGATTTAGAACAAAAGAATTTTTAATTCAAAGTGGCGCAGGATTAATTATTTCAAATCCACAAGAGTTAATAGATATAATAGAGTAAGAAGTTCCCAAAGGGAACTTTTTTAAAATTGTCTAAAACTTTGCGTAAATATAAAAAATTTGATATAATAATAAATAGGTGAAAAATATGAAAATAAGATGTAATAATTGTTATCGTGTTTTGAATAATAACGAAGAATATTGTACTAAATGTGGAACACATAGCGAAGAAATTCAAAGAATTATGGAAACAGGTGAAATTCCAGTTGATGAAACGGGATTATTTAAACTTCATATTTATTTATACTTAGGAATTGCTTTTCTTTTAAATGGTGGTTTATTTGTTTTATATGGAGTATTCTTTGATAAATTAAAACCAGGAGAATATGGAGAAATTGGCGATCCAATGCCTAAAGATATTACGTATTTCTCAAGTATTAATGCCCTTTTAATAACTAGTTTAATTATGTTTCTTTTAATACTATTGATTAATGCGAAAAACATTTTTGTTGATTACAAAATAACAGAAAAAAAACGGGCATTTATTAGTGCGATTATAATGAGTATAATTGGTGTTGGTTTAATCTTTTTAACTAAAGAAACACCAATTAGTGTTATTCCGTTATATATGAAAGAATATATTCAAGGAACGATAGCTGATGCTGATTTATTTATGAACTCCATAAGTATGTGGAAAATAATTTTAATTCTTATGACTTATAGTGTTGTTCAAGAATATGTTTTTAGAAAGCATCTATTTGGAGCAATCGATGAAAGTACCCTTCTTAGTACTCCCGCGACCTTTATTTTGATGACTATTGTAGGGGCTGTCCTTGATATTGCTTGTTTTAGTTTATTCTCAAGTGGGACAGTTATTTCACTTATATATATTTTTATAGGTTCACTTATTTATCAAGGTGTTTTAAATTTAAATTATTTTTATAACAAACAATCAATGTTAAGTAATATTGTATTTAGAATTTTACTTATTATTGGATTAGTAATATTTTTATAGGAGATGAATATATGGGTTTAACAGCAGGAATTGTTGGATTACCAAACGTTGGTAAATCAACTTTATTTAACGCAATTACAAAATCAAAAATTTTAGCAGCAAACTATCCTTTTGCGACTATCGAACCAAATGTGGGAATTGTTGAAGTAAAAGATGAAAGACTAGATAACATCGTTAAGATTGTTAATCCAAGAAGTGTTGTACCTACCGCCTTTTCATTCACTGATATTGCGGGACTTGTAAAAGGAGCAAGTAAAGGTGAAGGTCTTGGAAACCAATTCTTATCACATATTCGTGATGTTGATGCGATCTGCCAAGTAGTAAGATGTTTCGACTCAGGAGATATTGTTCACGTTGAAGGTAGTGTTGATCCGATTCGTGATATTGAAACAATTAATCTAGAATTAATTTTTGCGGATTCAGAAGTAGTAGAAAAAAGAATTCCGAAAATTGAAAAGAAAGCTCACTGTGAACCAGGTAGTGATGCGGTTAAAGAATATGCTATTTTACAAAAAATCAAAGCAGTTTTAGATGAAGGTAAACCGGCAAGAATGGCAAATTTAGATGAAGAAGAAAAAGCCTTTATTAAAAACTATGCCTTCTTAACAATGAAACCAATGTTATATGTCGCGAACGTCGGGGAAGATGAAATCGCAGAAGGTAACAAATACGTTGAATTAGTTAAAGAATTTGCTGAAAAAGAAAACTCTAAAGTTGTAATGATTAGTGCGAAAATTGAAGAAGAATTAAGTGATTTAGATGATGAAGATCGCGCAATGTTCCTAGAAGATTTAGGAGTTTCATCATCTGGATTAGATAAGCTAGTAAAAGAAGCTTATGATTTATTAGGTCTTGCAACATTCTTTACTGCTGGAGAAAAAGAATGCCGTGCTTGGACTTTCAAAAAAGGAATGAAAGCTCCTGGATGTGCTGGGATTATCCATACTGATTTTGAACGTGGATTTATTAAAGCTGAAACAATGAGTTATGATGATTTCATGAAATATGGTTCACAACAAGCAGTTAAAGATGCTGGTCGAGTACGTCAAGAAGGTAAAGATTACGTTGTTCAAGATGGCGATATCATGTTGTTTAAATTTAATGTATAACCGATAAGGAGAACATTTATGAATCAAAGAGAATATTTAGAAAAAGGACAAGCGCTTCTTAAAAGATTTCATGAATTAACATATGAAGCATTTTTCGTAGGGGGAATGGTTCGTGATTATGTAATGAAAAATGATTTTGTTGATATTGATATCGCAACTAGTGCTACTCCTCAAGAAATTAATAAATTCTTCCCGAATGTTAATATGGATTATGCAGCTGATGGTTGTGTAATTATTAAAGATGGTGAATATGAATTTGAAGTAAGTACCTTTAAACGTGAAGAATATGCTTCAATTTCTCGTCATCCATCAGCTAAATACTATTCAACAAATTTATCAGATGATATTGATCGTCGTGATTATACAGTTAACGCTCTAGCAATGACTCAAAATTTAAAAGTAATTGATTTATGTAAAGGGTTAAAAGACATTAAGAGAAAAAGAATTAATGTTATTGGTCGTCCTAAAAAACGTTATAAAGAAGACCCAGTACGTATTTTAAGAGGTTTTGAATTAATTGCGAGATTTGGTTTCCATTTTACTTTTAGAACTAAAGAAGGAATTAGACAATCTGTTCTTCAACTAACAAATATTTCAGATAATAAATTAAACGAAAAAATGTTTGTAATTTTTGATAGTAAATATGGTAAAAAAGCTTTAAAACAAATGCTTAAATTAAAAGTAGTTGATTACTTAAGAGCATATTCAAAAGGAATTGAATTAGTTAAAAAGAATTTTAATAAATTATCAACAGAAGAAAAATTCGCTTTATGTTTCTATTTAAATGGCAGCATTCCTCAAAACTTATCATTAGACAGAGTAATGTTAACAAAAATCAAAACAATTCTTAAAACTTTAGAAGAATTAAAAGATGCTCCAGTTGATAGAATGCATATCTTCCATTATGGTGCTGATATCCTTTCATCTGTTGATCGTATTAGAACGATTACTAATAAAGAATTAAAATCTAGCGAAAGAGAAATTGAAAGACTTGGAAGAAGTATGCCAATTAATTCAGCTAGCGAACTTGAATTCAAAGGAAACGATGTTTTAGCTTTAACAAATGGGGCAACAGGTCCATTTGTTTCAGAAGTAATTGAAGCATTAAGACAAAAAGTTGTTATTGGAGAAATCAAAAACTCTTTTGAAGACTTAAATACGGAAGCTAAAAATATCTTGATTGAAAAAGGTATTATTGAAGGACAAATCAAAAAAGTAAAAGGTCCAGTTAAAGAAGTAAAAGAAAATGATTTAGAACAACTAAAACAAGAATATTTAATTGAACTTGAAAAACTAGTTAAGGCTAATCTAGACTTATTATTAGATGATGAAATGACGGAAGAAGAAGTTCAAGAAACAACTAAACAAGTTGAAAACAATATGAAGAAAATGCTACTAAAGAAAAAACCAAAATATAATGCTTTAGTTGAAGGGGGATTAATTTAATGGATTATCCAAAATTTAAAGATTTAAAAGTTGGAGATAATAATTTAGAGATTTTAGCATTAGTAACTGACTGTAAAGTTCGTCAAACAGTTAACCAAACTCCATATTATGGATTAATGATTTCTGATGGAGAAAATCTATCAGACGCAAGAATTTGGACGGTTAATTTAGTAAATGAACTTGCGGAAAAAGAAATTAAAGTTGGAACTGTATATAAGATGATAATTAAAGTTAATGAATATGGTGGGAAAAACCAAATCATCATTAACCGTATTGAAGATGTAGCATTAACACCAGAAGAACAAGCGAAATTCTATCGCAGTGCTCCACTTAGTATAGAAGAACTAAAACAAGGGATTAAAGAATATGTATCTAAGATCTCTAATCCGGTACTAAGAAGTGTTGTTGCGAAATTAATTAATGAAAGTGCAGATAAATTCTTTACTCATCCTGCAGCGATGACAATGCATCATAATTATATAAATGGTCTTGTTTATCATACTTATTCAATGTTAAAGATTGCGGAAGTATGTTTACTAAACTATCCAGCGTTAAACAAGGATTTACTATTTTCAGGAATTTTAATTCATGATATTGGTAAAACAATTGAAATTAGTGATTCAAAAATTCCAACTTATTCAATTCAAGGAAATCTTCTTGGGCATATTGTAATTGGATTACAAATGTTACATGAAGCGGCAAAAGAACTAAATGTTTTAAACACTGAAGAAGTTCTAGCTTTAGAACATATGATTGCAGCACACCATGGAGAACTTGAGTATGGTAGTCCTAAAGAACCATTAATTATGGAAGCTCAATTATTATTCTATATTGATTTATTAGACTCTAAAATGGCCGGAATTAATGCGGAAGTATCAAAAACAGATGCGGGATCAACAACAAATCCAATTCCAACATTAAGTCGTAAGTCATTATATGTACCAAATATAAAATAGAAAGATATATAAATTAGTCTCCTTTAAAAAGGAGACTTTTCTATATATAATATTTTGTCACCTTTCTCTTAATTAATTGTATTATAAGTGAAAAGGATTTAAAATAATTGACCAAAATAACAATTTAGTGGTAAAATATATATAGGAGTATGAGTGGTATGAAGAAAATTTTAAATATTATTAAGTATATGCCTTTTGTAAATCTTTTATCTTTTATTTTATTTGCTATTCCAATTCCATTAATTTATGGATTTGATAAAAATAAATATTTAAAAACCTTTGTTTTATTGATTTTTGGTGGATTAATATATGCAGTTTTATTGATGGTTGCTTCAATTATTTCTATTAATTGGATTAACATCTTGTTAAAATATATATTAATTTATTTATTAGGATTTTATTTTTGTGAATGTATTAAAAAATATATTTAGGGACTTTATCAAATGAAAAGATAACACAAAATCTTATTAGGAATAGTTATTGCTATGTTCATTTTAGTATCACATGTTAGTAAAATTCTAGCTGAATATATTGATACTAAAATTGAAATTGCTATCTTATATATTGTACAATGGTTGCCGCTATTTATATTAT
>JAFTPH010000064.1 GCA_017463365.1 Bacilli bacterium | reverse complement strand
TCCAAATTTAGAATATGTAGTAATTCCAAGTAGTGTAAAAGATATTGGATATAGAGCATTTACTCATGGAGTTTTATATATTGAAGCAGAATCAAAACCTGCTAAATGGGATCGAGGCTTTGCTGGACCATCAACAACTATCTATTGGGGAAACGAATGGGAATATAATGAAGAGGGTATTCCTACGCCCAAAAAATAATATAAATATAGAAGTCAAAAAATTTTAAATTATTAAATTTTTTGACTTTTTTCATTTTTTGTAATAAAATGCCTTTCGAAAAAATATAAAAAAACTAGTAAAGTATTTAAAACAGTTGCATTAGAAAAAAACAAGTGATATAATTTAACACACGAAAGGATGAGGATTTATGAAATTACTAATTGTTGAATCTCCAGCCAAATCTAAAACTATTGAACGTTATCTAGGGGATGATTATGTTGTTGAATCAAGTATTGGACATATTCGTGATTTGACTATTAAGGGTAAAGGGGGATTTGGAGTTGATATTGAAAACAACTTCCAACCATCATATGAAGTATTAAAAGAGAAAAAGGATGTAGTGGCTAAACTACAATCTCTTGCTGATAAAGCTGAACATATATATTTAGCAACCGACCCGGACCGTGAGGGAGAAGCTATTAGTTGGCACTTACAAGAAGTTTTACAACAACCTGCATATAAAGTATCAAGGGTTGTATTTAATGAAATTACTAAGAATGCGGTATTAAATGCTATTCCTAATGCTCGTGATATTGATATGGATTTAGTTCATTCTCAAGAATCACGTCGTATTTTAGACCGCATTATTGGATTTAGATTATCTAGTTTACTTCAACAAAAAATTGGTTCTAAATCAGCTGGTAGGGTTCAATCAGTTGCTTTAAAATTAGTTGTTGATCGTGAAAAAGAAATTGAAGCTTTTGATTCAAAAGAATATTGGGATATTCATGCTTTATTAAAGAAAGATGACAATCTTTTAAAAGCAAAGTTTATTAAAGATCAAGATGGTAAATCAGCATTAAATAGTGAAGAAGAAGCTATGAAAGTTGTTTCTTTATTACAAAATGCCGAATATAAAATTGATAGTATTGATGTTAAGAATCGTAATCGTTCATCAAAACCACCATTTATTACTTCAACTCTTCAACAAGATGCGGGAGCACGTTTAAAATATAATGCGAAAAGGGTAATGATGATTGCTCAAAAACTTTATGAAGGGATAGATTTAGGAGAAGAACGTGTTGGGTTAATTACTTATATGCGTACAGACTCTATTCGTTTATCTGATGAGTTTATTGCTTCAGCAAAATCGCATATTGAAAGTAACTATGGTAAGAATTACTATAAAGGTTTCAAAAATAAAAACAAAAAAGGTGCTCATGTTCAAGATGCCCATGAATCTATTAGACCAACATCAATTGAAAGAACACCGGAAAAAATGAAAAAATATTTGTCAACTGATGAATATAAGTTATATACTCTAATTTATAACCGTGCAGTAGCCTCTTTAATGAGTGATGCAGTTGTAGAAGATACAAAAGTTAATATTTTAGCTAATAATTGTTTATTTAACTTAGAAGGTGAAAGAGTTGTTTTTGATGGTTTCTTAAAAATTTATGAAGAAGCTAAAATTGATGAAAGTGAAGATTTAAGTCGCTTACCTAGTCTTGAAATAGGAGAAGTATTACCACTTAATGAACTTTTATATGAACAAAAATTCACTAATCCCCCTCATCGTTATACAGAAGCAAGACTAATTCGAAAAATGGAAGAACTAGGGATTGGACGTCCATCAACATACGCATTAACGATGGAAACACTAAGACTTAGAAGTTATGTAACGATGGATAAGAGAACATTTGTTCCAAGTAAACAAGGTCGTTTAACTAGTGAACAACTTGATTTATTCTTCTCAAGTATTATTAATGTTAAGTATACAGCAGATATGGAAAACACTCTTGATGAAATCAGTTTAGGAAATATTGTTTGGTATGAAGAAATTCGTAAATTTTATGAAACATTTATGCCACTTGTGGAAAATGCTAGAGACAATATGGTTAAACTATATCCAAAACTAACTGATGAATTTTGTCCAACTTGTGGATTACCTTTATATATAAGAAGAGGCCCATTCGGTGAGTTTACCGCATGTAGTGGTTATCCACATTGTAAATACATTAAAAAGGCTGTTAAACCAGATCCCGTTAAAACAGGTATTGAATGTCCACTTTGTCATGAAGGGGAGCTTGTAGAACGAATTAATGTGCGTGGAAGAAATAAAGGAGCGAAATTCTATGCTTGTGACAAATTCCCTAAGTGTCGCGCAACATATTCTGGCCTTCCAACAGGAGAAAAATGTAGTGAATGTGGTTCACCAATGATTAAAGTTGAAGATACTGTTCGTTGTGGGAATGAACGATGTAAGACTAACCGCAAAAAGAAAGAAACTAAATAGGATATTTAAAACGTTCAAATTAATTTGAACGTTTTATTTTTAGTATTTATTTTAAAATGATATAATAAAGTTATCAAGGAGGAGATATTATGAATAAAAATTTTAAAAAATTAGGATTATTAGTTCTATTAATTGGATTAATATTGAGTTTGGCTGGATGTGCAAGTAAAGAAAAACAACTTATCAAAGCGTTAGAAAAATTTGAAGATGAAACTAGTTGTCAAGTATTAATGACTTTAGAAGTTAGTGGTATGAGTATGGAAGTTTTAATGAAAATAGATGGAAACAAAACTCAAACTGAAATAGATGTATTTGGCAGCAAAGTTGTTTCATATACAGAGCTTGATGAAGAAACAAATATTATTACGACATATCAACAATTGGAAAATGAGTGGTATATCACAAAAACAGAAAACCCTAACTCAGAATCAATACTTGAAGGATTAACTCCAGAAGATTTTGTTTATGATGAAGAACTAGAAAAATATGTTGCTGAAGACATTGAATTAGCTGGATTACTAGATTCAATGGGTGATATGTTTGAAGGTATGGGTGAGGTAGATTTTAAAGATGTAAGGGTTGAATTAACTCTTGAAGATGGTATAGTTTCAGTTATGGATATTAATTTCAAATTATCAATGGACGGAATGTCAGTTAATTATGCCATGACAATGACTTTTTCTGAATATGGTAATGTAACAATCACAATTCCAGAAGAAGCATATAACGGAACAGTATCAGAATAAAAAAATAAAAAAATTGTCAAAAACTATTGACAAATGTAAAAAAAATTGGTATAATGTATGTGCACTCGATGAGAGTGTACATATCCCCTACACAATGTTAATTATTATTAACATTTCCCTTCCTAGATCTCCCTTAACCGGGAGGTCTATTTTTTTCATTTATTATATAAATGGTAAAAATCATAAAAATGTAGTATAATATTTTAGAATAAGAATCAAAAGAGGTATAATATGGGATTATTTGATTTTTTTAAAAAGAAAAAAGAAACATCAAATGAAGCGCTTGAAAAAGCCAAAAAATATAATTTAGGTCTTAAAAAAACAAGAAGTGGTTTTTTATCTAAACTTAAGAATGTTTTATCAGGATATGATGAAATTACGGAAGAATTATTTGATGATTTAACCGATGTTTTCATTATGGCTGATATTGGGGTAGAAACAACTTTAGATTTTATTGAAGAATTAAAAGACGATGAACGTGTTAAAGGTATTCATGAAGTTTCTGAATTACAACCGATTATTGTTGATAAAATGTTCGAGTTATACTTAAAAAATGAAATAGTTAATGCCAATCTTAATATTCAAAAAGATGGTTTAAGTGTTTTCTTATTTGTAGGAGTTAATGGCGTAGGAAAAACAACAACAATTGCTAAAATTGCTTATCGTCTAAAAAAAGAAGGTAAAAAGATTCTTTTAGCAGCGGGAGATACATTTAGAGCTGGAGCTATTGATCAACTTGCTGAATGGGCAAAAAGATTAGGTGTTGATATTGTTACAAAAGATGCAGGAAGTGATCCATCAAGTGTAATTTATGATGCTTTAGTAAAAGCTAAAGCTGAAAACTATGATGTTTTACTTTGTGATACGGCAGGGCGTCTTCAAAATAAAGTTAATTTAATGAAAGAACTTGAAAAAATGAATCGTGTAATTAACAAAGAAGTAGAAGGTGCTCCTCATGAAACTTTACTTGTGATTGACGCAACAACTGGACAAAATGGAATGAGTCAAGCTGAAGCATTCGGTGAAATTACTGATATTACTGGAGTTATTCTTACTAAACTTGATGGAACAAGTAAAGGGGGAATAGTTCTAGCGATTCGTGACAAATTAAATATTCCGATTAAGTTTGTTGGACTTGGAGAACAAATGGAAGATTTAGAATATTTTGATTTAGAAGATTATATCTATGGATTATTTGTGGAGAATGAATAATGTCTGATTTAGAAAAAAAGAACTATTATAATATCTTATTTGGATATTATGGAGTGTTATTAACGGAAAAACAACAAACAATGTTTGAAGAGTATTATGGTGAAGATTATAGTTTAGCAGAGATTGCGGAAGAACATAATATTTCTCGTAATGCGGTACACGATACCATTAAAAAAGTTTTAAATAGTTTAGATGAATTTGAAAAGAAACTTGGGTTATATGAAAAAGATCAAAAATTAAACAAGTTACTTAAAGAATATGAACAAAATGAAAATTGTTTAGAGCTAATAAAGAGAATTCAAGAAATGGAGTGATTTAAATGCCATTTGATAGTTTATCAGAACGTTTACAGATGTCCTTAAGACGTCTTACAGGACGTGGTAAAATCAATGAAAATGACATTGATGAAATAATGAAAGAAGTTAGGGTTGCTTTACTAGAAGCAGACGTTAACTATAAAATTGTAAAAAGTTTTATTGCGGATATTAAAGAAAAAGCCCTTGGAGAAAGAGTAATGAAATCTTTAACTCCAGGAGATCAAGTTTTAAAGATTGTTAATGAAGAATTAAAATCTTTAATGGGAGAAGAAGCTGTACCTTTAAATATTAATGAAAATGGAACAACCGTTATTTTATTTGCCGGACTTCAAGGTTCAGGGAAAACAACACATGCGGGAAAACTTGCGAATTATATTCGTAAAAAATATAATGCGAGACCGTTACTTATTGCAGCTGACGTATATCGTCCAGCAGCAGTTAATCAACTGGTAACACTAGGAAAACAATTAAATGTTGAAGTGTTCGAACAAGGAGTAGATGTAAAACCTCAAAAAATTGTTGAAAATGGTTTAGCATATGCTAAGACTAAAAACTGTAATGTGGTTATTATTGATACTGCTGGTCGTTTACAAATTGATGAAAAGTTAATGGATGAACTTGCAGATATCAAAAAAATTGCTCGTCCTAATGAAATCTTACTTGCAGTAGATGCTATGACTGGGCAAGATGCAGTAAATGTAGCGAGCAGTTTCCATGAAAAATTAGGAATTACAGGATGTATTTTAACAAAACTTGATAGTGATACTCGTGGTGGGGCTGCCCTTTCAATTCGTTACATGACTGGTATTCCAATTAAATTCTGTGGGGTAGGAGAAAAATTGGATCAAATTGAAGTGTTCCATCCAGAACGTATGGCAGACCGTATTTTAGGTATGGGAGATGTCATGAGTTTAATTGAAAAAGCTACGGAAAGCATTGATGAAACTGATGCAATGGATTTAGCAGAAAAACTTTCAAAAGGTCATTTCAATTACAATGATTTCTTAAAACAACTTTCAATGATTAAAAAAATGGGTTCTTTAAAGAGTATCTTAGGAATGATTCCGGGGATGGGTTCTCAATTAAAGAATATGGATATTGATGACAAACAATTTGATAAGATTGAAGCCATCATTAGTTCAATGACTAAAGAAGAACGTAAAAATCCTGATTTAGTTTCAAGAAGCCAATCAAGAAAAGAACGTATTGCGAGAGGATCTGGAAGGGGATATCCAGAAGTAAATGCATTAACTCGTCAATTTGAAGATATGCGTACTCAAATGAAACGTATGATGGGACTTGATGAAAAACAAGTGAAACAAATGGCAAGAACTGGGATGCCTCCAAGCAATATGAGCCGTCCTAAAAAAGGTAAAGGTAAAAATAAAGGACAATTTAGATTTTAAAAAGAAAAAAATTGAAATAGTCAAGTATAAGTAGACACAAAAAAAGCGGTAATAGATTTCTCTATTATCGCTTTAATTTTTGGTTTAAGACCCTATCTAATTCTAGCTAGTCTATTTTTCCGCATCAGGAATAATTGGTTTAATACAAACTCTTACCCCTGTTGATGGAGAATTTACATAATATGGATTTAATGAATAACCATCAAATTTAACAAAATAAGCATAACTTCTAACGTGGTCAAGACCACTTCTTAATAAGTATAAACCACTACTTGGAATATCTTCTTCTAAAGATGAAGTATAAACACCTTTTGCACTAGCATAATCAGTTGGTTCAGAGAATCTAGAATATGAGAAAATTCCACTTGTTTCATAACCATAAGTTTTACTTGTCATTTCTTTATAACTTGGTAAGAATACATAATCTTCAGTGTCTTTATCATAGATGTGATTTGAGAAGTAGTTTATATATTGGTTATTAATAGAAGTTAGAGGGATCATATTTTTTTCTCCAGCAGTAAATGCTTGTTGATAAAATTCATTATTGCACCATTTGCGAACATCACTATATTCGTAGTTACTTGGATAAATAACTCGTCCATCGATGAAACGATCACTTGTTTCATTTACAAACATTTGGGCATCGACAATATTATTAGAAATTAAGAATGCTTTATCAGTTTCTGGATTATAAGTTAGAACTCGCCAAAGAAGTGGTTCAACTAAGAAATAATGTGTTGATCCAATTTCAAATTTAGTATAGTTTTCAAAAGCTTCATCACCGATTTCTAAAGAATCGTAAGTATTTTCAATAGTCACTTTAATAAAACTTAAATTTTCAAATTCAATGTATCCAAATTCATTGGTAGTTGTAATTTTATCTAATTCTTTAATTAAATCTTCATTTGTAATTACACGACCTGGATAATCCCCAAAATACATAAAGTTTTTAGGTTCGTCCGTGAAATCATCATATCGTTCAAAAATTTTACCTTTTTCAACGCTAACAATTTCATTTAATTCTTCTAAATATAAATCATATTCAGTTGGTTCATTATTTGGTGGGATAATTTCTCCAGGATTGTCTGTTGGATTATCATCTGGATTATCAGGCGTTTCATTGCCACAAGCAAACATAAAAGGTAGATAAATACCTAGTAATAACATGGTAAATATTTTTTTCATCTAGTACCTCCGTTTTATACACAGAGTAATTATATCAAAATATATGATTTTTGGCAAGGTGTTTACAGAAAAATTCTAAAAAAGTTCAGATAACTATCCTCTTTGTGGTATAATATTATGTGAAATGAGGAGATACTATGGTTAAGTTATTAGGGAAACTATTTATTAAAGATTACCAAAACTATCAAAATCCACTAGTTAGAGCGGCATATGGTAAATTATCAGGAATTGTGGGAATTATTAGTAATTTACTACTTTGTGCATTAAAAATAATAACTGGTTTTTTAATTGGTAGTTTTTCATATATTGCTGATGGGATAAATAATTTAAGTGATGCGGGATCATCAATTGTTACTCTTATTGGTTTTAAACTTGCTAGTGAACCAGCTGATGCTGATCATCCGTTTGGACATCAAAGAGTTGAATATTTAACAGGGTTAATTGTATCATTTATTATTATTGCGATTGGAATTATTTTATTAAAATCTTCAATTGAAAGTATTTTTAATCCTGAAGCAAAAGCCAATTTTAGTGTAATGAGTGCTATTATTTTAGCTATTTCCATTATCATTAAATGTCTTCAAAGTATTTTTTATCGCCGAGTTGGTAAATTAATAAATTCTACTGCCGTTTTAGCAACTTCAATTGATAGTTTAAATGATTGTATCTCTACGGGGGCGGTTTTAATTGCTTCAATAATTTCTATTTTTACTGATTTATCATTAGATGGTTATATGGGATGTTTAGTTTCACTATTTATTCTATATAGTGGGTATAAATTAGTAAAAGAAGCAATGTCACCATTAATAGGAGAAAAACCATCAAAAGAGTTAGTTGATCAAATTGTAGAAAAAGTACTTAGTTATCCTAAAGTGCTAGGAATTCATGATTTAGTAATTCATTCATATGGACCTGGAAAGATTTTTGCTACTATCCATGTTGAAGTAGATTCTGAAGAAAGTATTTTAGTAACTCATGATGAAATAGATAATATTGAACAAGATTTTAGAGAAAATTTGGGAATCAATCTTGTAATTCATATGGATCCAATTGATACTAAAGATGAAGTAACATTAGAATTAAAAGAAGAAGCTTATCGAATTCTACAAAAAATAGATCCAAAACTTAACTTTCATGATTTTAGAATTGTTAAAGGGGAAACACACATTAATGTTTTATTTGATGTTTTAGTGCCAATAAGATATCAAATAGATGATGATGATTTAAAGAAAATGATTGATTTAGAATTTAAAAAATATAAAATAGGAAATAATTGTGTAATTAATACCGTATTAGTTATTGATCACGATTATAATGGAGGTAAATAATGAAAACAATTGCGAATATCATTTGGATTATTTTAGCTGGTTTATGGCTTTCAATTGGATATTTTTTAATAGGTTTACTATTATGTATTACTATTATTGGAATTCCATTTGGGGTTCAATGTTTTAAAATCGGTGGCTTTTTACTAGCTCCATTTGGAAAAACTGTTAAAACGCATTTTGAAGCTCATCCAATTGCTAATATTTTATGGCTTGTGCTATTTGGATGGGAAGCAGCTGTTTCAGCAATCCTTGCGGGAATTGTGTTATGTCTTACAATTGTAGGGATTCCACTGGGAATTAAATGCTTTGGACTTGCTGCTTTAGTTCTAATTCCCTTTGGTGCTGAATTTTAGTAGTCGATTATATTGTCAAAATTTAGAGATTGTGGTATAATATTCAAAGATTTAGAAAGAGAGATTATATTATGAATGATTATGTTAAATTAGCCGAATATATTTTTCCTGACGTAACAGAAACTGTTGCTGATTTAGAAGCTCGTTATCCAGCTCGTTCTTTACCAGCTGGGGCAATGGTAACAAGATTTGCACCAAGCCCAACAGGATTTTTACATACAGGAAGTTTATTTGCTTCTCTAATTTGTTATAAAATGGCTAAACAAACAGGAGGAGTATTCTATATCAGACTTGAAGATACTGACCAAAAACGTCTTATTGTTGGTAGTGGAGAATCATTAATTAATGAACTTCATGCTTTTTCAGTTAATCCTGATGAAGGATATTTAGGAGAAATTGAAAAAGGTGAATATGGTCCATATCGTCAAAGCGATCGTGAAAAATTATATCGTATCGTTATTAAAGAAATGATGAAAATGGGACGTGTATATCCATGTTTTTGTACACCAGATGATTTAAGTGAATTAAGAGCTTATCAAGAAACTAATAAATTAAATCCAGGATATTATGGTGAATATGCAAAATGCCGTAATATTCCAGCTGATGAAGCAATCAAACGCATTGAAGCTGGTGAACACTATGTATTAAGATTTAGATCAAATGGATCATACTTAAATCGTATTGAAGTAACTGATATGATACGTGGACATTTAGAACTTGCTCAAAATGACCAAGATATCGTTGTATTAAAATCAGATGGACTTCCAACATATCACTTTGCGCACTTAGTAGATGATCACTTTATGCATACAACTCATGTAATTCGTGGTGAAGAATGGCTAGCAAGCTTACCTTTACACTTAGAATTATTTGATGCTATGGGATGGCCAAGAATTAATTATGCTCACCTTCCAGTAATTATGAAACTTGATGAAGGTAAACGTCGTAAATTATCTAAACGTAAAGACCCAGAAGCAGCGGTATCTTATTTCTTAGAAGAAGGGTATCCAGTAAGTGGATTTATTGAATACTTACTTACAATTGCCAACTCTAACTATGAAGAATGGCGTAATGAACATTTAGATGAAGATAAATATAATTTCATGTTATCATTTGATAAAATGACTCTAGATGGAGCTTTATTTGATTTAGCAAAAGTTAAGAATATCTGTAAAGAACGTTTAGCTCATTTAAATAAAGTAGATTTTACAAACCAAGCATATGATTGGGCATGTAAATATAGTCCTGAATTAAAAGAAGTTATTGATCGTGATAAAGATTACTTTATGAGTATCATTAATATCGAAAGAGAAAAAGATAAACCTCGTAAAGACTATGAAAAATATTCTGATATTTTACCAATTATCAATTTCATGTATGATGATTACTATAATGAAGCAATTAAACTTGAACTTCCATGGAATCCAAATATTGACAAAAAAGTATTTAAAGCAGTTCTAGAAGATTATGCTAAAAACATGCATTTAGATTTAACAGAAGAAGAATGGTTTGAAGAATTAAAAGCTTTAGCACCACTTCATGGATTCTGTCCAAATGTAAAAGAATACAAAAAGAATAAAGAAGCATATCTTGGACATATTGGAGATTTAAGCGAAATTATTCGTATTGCCATCAGTGGTAAAAAGAATACACCAAATCTTTATAATATTCTAACGATTTTAGGAGAAGAACGTATTAAAGAACGCTTTAATAAAATTTATCAACTATTATAAGCAAAATAAACAAGCAGATTAATCTGCTTGTTTTTCTTTTAGAAAAAATATTTATGACATAGTTTGACAAATTCTTTTTGAAAAGCGTTTAATTTCTCTTCATCAAGAGATTTTTTATTGATACCTAATATTTCATCAATACTTGTATTTAGAATTTCAGAAATTCTTTTTAATTGATATACATTAGGTTCTTGGATATCTCGTTCGATTTTTGAATAATTTGATTGATTCATTGGAATCATAGATGCAACTTCTTTTTGAGATAAATCCATATCAATTCTAATATCACGAATTTTTTCGCCAATTGTTCGATTCATAATTTCACCTCCAATTATTATATCCTTTTTTTATTAAAATTTGAGTTTATTTACAACATAAAATAATAATAGTAAATAGTTTTATTTAATAAAAATAATATGATATAATATAGGAGTAATGCTATATAATTAATAGGAGGTATTGTATGTTTAATTTTATGAGCTCAGTTGTAACATTTGGTATTATAGGGATAATAGTGTTACTTTTATTAATATTATTTTTCTCCGGATATGTTAAAGCCGCACCTGATACCGCAATTATTATTTCTGGTATGGGAAAAAGAAAAATATTGATTGGAAAAGCTGGTTTTAGATTTCCTTTTTTACAAAGAATTGATAAATTATCGCTAAGAGTGTTCCAAGTAGATATTAAAACAGACGAAGCAATTCCAACGTCTAATTTCATTAATATTCGTGTTGATGGGGTTGCTAACTTAAAAATTTCATCTGATCCAGAATTATTAAATAGAGCAGCAGAATCTATTTTAAATATGTCAGAACCTAACTTAATTCGTCAAGTACAACAAGTTTTACAAGGTAATATGCGTGAAATTATTGGGACTGTCGATATTAAAAAGTTAGTTCAAGATCGTCAAGGAGTAGCAAGTTCGGTTAAAGAAAACGTTGTTCCTGATATGGCTAAAATGGGTATTGAAGTTGTTAACTTTAACATTCAATCATTCTCTGATGATAATCATGTAATTGAAAACCTAGGGATTGATAATATTGCACAAATCTCTAAAGATGCTGCTATCGCAAAAGCAAATGCTGATCGCGATGTAACAATTGCTAAATCAGAAGCTGAAGAGGCTGCTAATAGAAGTAGAGTTGAAGCAAATCAAAAAATAATTGAACAAAATACAACATTATCATTAAAAGAATCAGCTTTAAAACAACAAACTGATACAGCTAAAGCTCAAGCTGATGCTGCATATAAAATTGAGGAACAAAAAAGACAACAAGAAATTAATATTGCACAAATTAATGCGGATATCGCTAAACGTGAAAGAATGGTTGAACTTGAAAATCGTGAAGTAGAAATTCAAGAAATGAAACTAGCTGCTGAAATTAATAAAGTTGCTGATTCAAAGAAATATGCTGCTCAACAAGAAGCAGATGCTGATTTATATGTTCGTCAAAAGGCGGCCGAAGCTCGTAAGTTTGAAAAAGAACAAGAAGCCGAAACGTTAAAAATCCAAGCTGAAGCCGAAGCTTTAGCTCAAGTTACAAGAGCAAATGCCTTAAAAGATGCTGCTTTAGCAGAAGCTGAAGGGATTGAAGCAAAAGGTCGTGCAGAAGCTGACGCAATTAAGGCTAAAGCTGATGCGATGAAACAATATGGTGAAGCCGCAACATTACAATTAATTTTAGATTCAGGTGTTTTACCACAAATTGTTGATGCTTATAGTAAACCAATGGCTGAAGCATTAGCGAAGATTGATTCAATCACAATGTATGGTGAAGGTAATACTGCTAAACTTACAGAAGAAATTAGTAAAAATGGTTCTCAAATTTTTGAAGGATTAGAAAAAGCTACTGGTTTAGATATTAAATCACTATTAGCTGGATATCTAGGTGGAAAACTAATCGCAAAAGAAAAAACAAATAATGAAGAATAACATTTAAATGTCTACTTTTAGTAGACATTTTTTAAATAAAAATGGTGATTTATTTGTTATATATTATATAAAAGGTCATTTTATTTTGAAAAATCAAAAAAAGGTGTATAATATATATAAAAAACAAATAAAGGAGGAAAGTATGTTAAAACTAGAGAATATTTCAAAATATTATTACAACAGTTCTAATGTAACTTGTGCCCTTCGTAAAATCAATTTAGATTTTAAAATTGGGGAGTTTGTCGCAATAACTGGTGAGTCTGGTTCTGGGAAGACAACATTACTTAATTTAATTTCGGGACTTGATTCATATGAAGATGGTGAAATGTATTATCATGATAAACAAACTTCGTATTTTGATGATGAAGACTGGGAGAAATATCGTAAAGAAGAAATTGCTTTTATTTTCCAACATTATAATTTGATTGATTCATTTACGGTTTTAGAAAATGTTGCGGTGTCATACATTATTGATGGATATAAACCGAAAGAAGCCAAAGCTAAAGCCAAAGAAGTATTAAAATTAGTTGGTCTTAATAAAGATATTCACAAAAAAGCCATTAAATTATCAGGAGGACAAAAACAACGTCTTTCGATTGCGAGAGCGTTAGCTAAAGAAACAAATATTATTGTGGCTGATGAACCAACAGGAAATTTGGATGCGGAAAATGGTCGTATTATTTTAGAACTATTAAAGAAATTATCAAAAGATAAATTGGTAATTGTTGTTACCCATAACTTAGCTCAAATTGAACCATTTATTACTAGAAAGGTTCGTCTACATGATGGAGAAATAGTATTAGATGAAAAAATTAGTGAGATAGAAAGAAAAGAAGATGTTCAAGAAAAAGAGATTAAAAAAGAAAAAACTTTCGTAAAAATGATGAACTTTTCTTTCTTAAATCTTAAATCACAACCAAAGAAAACTTTACTTTTGATGTTACTTACGATTGTTTCGGTTATCTCATCATTTATCTTTGTTTCTAATTTCAAGATGAATTTAGATGATAATAAGACAAAAGCTTTAGATGATAAGATATTTATTAATTTTGATGAAACAAGAATGTTAGCTCGTAAAACTGATTCAAGTATTATTACTGATGAAATATTACAAGAAGCTTATGTTGATAATGTCGTAAGTGTTGAAAAATATGATTATATTACGGATGTAAATTATTACCGTGAAGGTGATTATAAAATAAAGTATGCGGGAGGATTTACTGAACCTGATTTGAATGGTAATGTAAGCTTTATTGATTCTTCATCGCTTTTATTAGTTGACCATAGTCACTTTATGAGATCTAGTTATTCTTTAAGTTTAGATGATTTAAGCTGTGGAAAACTTCCAACTAATGAATTAGAAATGGTTGTTTATAGTGATGATCAAAGTATCTTAGATACAGAAGAAATAGTATTATTCCGTAATGCTCGTAAATGGGGAGAAGATACTTGGTATAAATATAAAGTAAAGATTGTAGGTATTTTAAAAGAAGCAACTGATCAAGTATATTTTTCCGACTATCTTTGCCAAATGATGGAATTGACACAACATACACTTTCTATACAAGTACATTATGCTGTTAAAATTGGTTATTATTATCGTAAAAGAACACTATCGTTTGATAAAGTTGTTTATGATCCAAATATTGGTTCATATGATCTTTCATTTGACATTGGTCGATTGAACGCAATATCAGATGCTCGAATTGATAATGCCAACAATACATATATGGTTAATAATAAAGTAGGAGAGTGGCATAGTTATAAGTTTAATTTGGAAAATGCGTTAACGGTTACGGACAATGCATTAGGTGTATCCAGAGAAGTATTTGATTATATTTATCAAAAATATCAAGATAAAAAACAATTTGCTTTATTTGTTAGTGATTATGCGTATTTAGATGAAGTTCAAGATGATTTAGCCAATATTGGTTTTGAATCATTATCATGTTTTAAATCGAGTGTTACTGGATATGATACAAATAAAGTTATTAACCGCTATATCAACTTAATTGTTTCAGTTGTTGCTTTATTAATTATTAATTTAATTATTGTTTTATTAGGATATGCAATTTTAAAATTTAAGAAAAACGATTATGTCATATTTAAAATGATTGGTATGACTAATAAATTATGTATTCGAATAAATTATGTTGAATTATTGTTCTATAGTTTAATTTCTAATATTGTTTTAATTGTTTTAGCGAATATTGTTAAAAACAATGTTACAAATGCCTTAGTGGTAGATATGTTTAGATATGTAAAAGTTTATGACTATCTTATTGTTTTCGTTATAAGCGTGGCATCAATGTTAATACTGGGAAATCTTTTTGGTAAATTCTTAACGAATAAAGCCAAAATAACGGTTTTAAAGGAGGAATAAGATGATTAGAATTACAAAACTTAACAAATATTTTTATCATCATAAAAGTAATGAAATTCATGTTATAAATGATGTTTCATTTGAATTTCCTCAAACAGGGCTAGTAACTATTATTGGTGAATCTGGTTCTGGTAAAACTACTTTAATGAATGTTATAGGTGGTTTAGATGATTTCTATAAGGGAACAATTGAAATTGATGAATACAAAATAAAGAAATATTCATCAAAAGTTATGGACCGTATTCGTAATGAAAAAGTTGGATATATTTTCCAAAACTATTTACTACTTCAACAACGAACTGTCTATGATAATTTAAAACTTGTTTTAAATATGTATAACATAACAGAGGCGGAAAAAAACGAACGAATTGATTATGTTTTAAAAGCTGTTGGAATGCTTAAATACAAAAAGAAAAATGTTTCAGAATTATCAGGTGGACAACAACAACGTATCGCTATAGCCAGAGCACTTATCAAAGCTCCATCATTAATTTTAGCTGATGAACCAACTGGTAATTTAGATGAAAAAAATACTATTCAAATAATGAATATTATTAAAAAGATTAGTAAAAATACGCTTGTTATATTAGTATCTCATGAACGAAAAATTGCCACAAGTTATTCAGATTATATAATTGAAGTAAGTGATGGTAAAATTATTAAAGAAAAAGCTCTTGATGGAAAAGATACATATCAATATGAAGATGATCAAAACATTTATTTAAAAGAATACCAATATCAAAAAATAGAGAATGACGTGGTAAATATTGATTTTTATAGTAATGATCAAGCCAAAGTAAATTTACAAATTATTTATGATAAAGGTAAATTCTACATTAAGAGTTCAAATGATTTAGTTCATTTAGATGATTCATCAGAAATTAAGGTTCTAGATGAACATAAAACAAAACTTGACGCGGTTAAAGAAAGTATGGCAAGCGAATATGAATTAAAAGCTTTAAAATACGTTAAAACCCCAAGTTTATCATTTAAAGAAAAACTTAATTTAACTTTTTCTAATCTGAAAAAGCTAAAGAAAAGAACAGCTGTTTTAGCGTTCCCATTAATAATTATTGTGGTTTTAGCGCTATTTAGTATACAAAGTGTTGTAAGTGCTAGCTTTGTTGATAAGCAACATCTTGTATATAGTGACTCACGAATTTATAATATCACTTTAGAAAAAGGTAGTGCAGAAGTTAATACGACGGTTGCGAAATTCGGATTCAAAAAGTTTGTGAAAGAGTTTATGACCAAAAATCCTAACATTGAACCTTTAATGGATCACTCGGATAAATTTTATTTCGCATTACCTAACTTTACCCAAATAAATGTTCAAAAATATGAACTAAGTGGTTTTTCAATTTTAACTACGGAATTAGTTCATGAAGAAGATTTAATATATGGAAGAATGCCTCAAAATGCGACTGAAATTGTAGTTGATAAATGGGTATTAGAAAATGCGATTGAGAATTCAACAATTAGTAACTTTATGGATGTATCTTCCTTTGTAAATAAAACAATCACAATGCGTGATAAAGGGTATACATTTAAAGTTGTCGGAATTTCAGCTAATAATCAAAATAGTATATATATAAATAAATGGGCCTTATTTGATATTTTTCCATCTGTTTTAAAGAAAAATGGACAAACTGTATGTTCAATATCAGAACTAGAAAAATACTTAGGAACAAATTTAAACATTGATTTAGATAAATATGAAGGTATTTCTAGTTTAGATTCGGGTTTCCCATATCAAACAGATGATTTAATATTAAATGGTGATAATAGTTTAACAATTGATGTTGTTCAAAGTATCGATTTTGGAGCATGCCCATATGATTTTGCTTTATCAGATGAAATATATGAAGACTTATTAATTTCAGTGCTTGCGACAAACTTTGAAGAACTAAAAGTTTTCTGTGAAACAGAAGAAGAAAAGATGCAAGTCGCAGATTTTGTAGAAGAAGTTTCGGATTACTATAATAGTGGAGAGTTAAAAGCAACAGAAGAGTTTGGTTTTACTGATAATATACCTTTAACTTTTAAAGATGTTAAACTAATTGTTTCAGCAACTTCAGACTATGATAACATAATTAATCCACACATATTAGAAGCTGAAAAAGCTGTTACCTCTAGAATATTAATTACTCTAACAATTCTTGTAATATCAGTTATCATTGTTTTCTTTTCAATGAAATCTTTCGCGATGAAGAATATTTATGACCTTGGAGTATATAGAGCTTTAGGTATTAAAAAGGGAAGTTTAGTGTTCGTGTATGCTTTAGAAATTTTAATTATAAGCTTACGAACAACTTTAGTTGGGGGAACATTATGTTACTTAATAACTAATTTAATAGCGGGAATTCCACTTATTAAAGATGTTACAGCAATTTCCTTAGAACTATATTTAGGAGTAACTTTAGGGTTAATTTTAATCAATGTTTTAGTTGGAATTATTCCAGTTATGATGTATATGAGACTTACTCCATCTAAGATTTTAACTAAATATGATGTATAAAAAATACTAGTCCATTTGGACTAGTATTTTATATTTTGCTATGAAATTTTTGCTTAACAAATATTATCTATTTAAGATTAATGAAGTAAGTTTAATAGGGTCAACAATTTTACCATCTTGGTATACACGCATATTACCAGAAGCAATTTCATCAATTAAAATTACTTCACCATCATTATATCCGAATTCAAATTTAATATCCCATAACTCTAAACCAATCGTTGCAAGGTCATCAGCGATAATTTTTGTAATTTTTAAAGTTTGTTCTTTCATACTTTCAAATAATTCAGGGCTCATAACTCCAAGAGCGGCTAATCCTTCACCTGTTACAAGCGGATCACCTTTTTCATCATTTTTAAAAGTACATTCTACGTATCCACCAGGAAGATGAGTTCCATCTTTAATGTATTCTCCATAACGACGGATAAAACTACCTGTTGCTACTAGTCGGCAGATAACTTCTAGACCATGACCAAATACTTTGCCTGGTAATACTTCCATTGTTGCTTCTTCAATATTAGCATTTACATAGTGAGTTTTAATACCAGCTTGTTTTAATAATTCAAAATAGTAGATTGAAGTTTTTAAATTTTCACGTCCAATGCCTTCAATTGTTAAACCAACTGTGTTTTCTCCCGGATCAAATACTCCATCTTTTCCAGTGCAGTCATCTTTAAATTTTAATAATACATTTCCGTTTTCTAAGCTATACACATCTTTAGTTTTTCCTTCGTAAACTTTCTTCATTGTCTATTTCTCCTCATATTTTAATTTACGCAAACATTTTAGCACATTTTATTTTATGCTTCAACTATTTTGAGTAAAATGTTTTCATTAAAGGAATTTATATTTTATGTTGAAAATAAAAAAATATAATGGTATAATATAAGTAATTATACAACTGACGGAATCGTGGAGTGCACCACATGGGAGTATAAGGTAATAATGTCGACCGTCTGGGCGTAATCCATAGGGATTTTTACGCCCTTTTTGGTTTTTTAAAGAAGTGTATTTTAGGAGGAAACATGAAAGTAGCAGTGATTATGGGTTCAAAAAGTGATTTACTTAAAGTTGAACCGGCTATAACAATTTTAAAAGATTACGGTGTAACAGTAGATGTTCGTTGTTTATCAGCTCATCGTGCTCATGGACCATTAGCGAACTTTATTGAAGAAGCAAATGGTAATGGTACGGAAGTAATTATTGCGGCGGCGGGAATGGCAGCAGCTTTACCGGGAGTTGTAGCATCAATGACAGTATTACCAGTAATTGGTGTACCAATTAGTGGATCAGTGCTAGATGGTGTAGATGCTTTATTATCAATTGCGCAAATGCCACCGGGGATTCCAGTTGCAACAGTAGCAATCAATGGCGCTAAGAATGCCGCTTATTTAGCACTACAAATAATTGGTGTTAAAAATGAAGAAGTTAGACAAAAACTACTTGCTGAGCGCGTAAAAATGGAAGAAGATGCTTTAGCAACTAACAATGAAATAAGTACTAAATATTAAGAGGAGGACAGTATTATGAGTAATAAATACAGAGAAGCAGGAGTAGATTTAGAAGCTGGTTACGAATCAGTTAGATTAATCAAATCACACGTAGCAAGAACTAAAGTATTAGGAGCAGTGGATTCAATTGGGGCATTCGGAGGAATGTTCGATTTAAGCTTGCTTAATATGAAAGAACCAGTCTTAGTATCAGGTACTGATGGAGTTGGAACAAAGCTTATGGTTGCATTTGAATGTGATAAACACGACACAATCGGGATTGACGCGGTTGCGATGTGTGTTAATGACGTTTTAGTACAAGGAGCCGTTCCAATTTTTTTCTTGGACTATTTAGCCGTTGGAAAGAATTACCCTCAAAAAATCGAACAACTTGTTAAAGGGGTAGCTGATGGATGCGTTCAAAGTGAATGTGCCTTAATCGGAGGAGAAACTGCCGAAATGCCTGATATGTATTCAGTGGAACACTATGATATTGCTGGATTTTGTGTTGGAGCAGTTGAAAAATCTAAATTATTAGATGGACAAAAAATCGAAGCTGGACACGTATTAATTGGACTTCCATCTAGTGGATGTCATTCAAACGGATTCTCTTTAGTTCGTAAAGTTTTATTAAAAGACGCAAAACTTGATGTTAACGAATACTATCCAGAATTCGGTAAAACATTAGGAGAAGAATTATTAACACCTACTAAAATATATGTAAAAACTCTAAAACACTTATTTAAAGCTGGAATTGACATTAAAGGAATGAGTCACATCACTGGTGGTGGATTCTATGAAAATGTTCCTAGAATGTTAAAAGAGGGTCTTGGCGTAGAAATCAATGTTAAATCATTCCCTAGACCAAAAATCTTTGACTTAATTATGAAAACAGGAGATATTCCTGAAAAAGAAATGTACAATGTTTTCAATATGGGTATTGGATTTATTCTAGCAGTAGAAGAAAAAGATGTTGAATTAGTAATGAATAAACTTTCAGAAATTAATGAAGCAGCTTATGTTATTGGTAAAGTAACTGAAAGTGGAGAAGTAGATTTAAAATGGTAAAAATTGCGGTACTAATTTCTGGTAGTGGAACCAATTTACAATCTATAATTGATGCGGTTCAAAATAAAGAAATCAATGGAGAAATCGTATTAGTTGCTTCAAATCGTAAAAAAGCTTATGGATTAGAAAGAGCAAAAAATGCCGGAATTAAGGCTGAATGGATTAAAGATGAAGAAGTATTAATCAAGAGATTACAAGAAGAACAAGTAGAATTAATTGTTTTAGCAGGATATCTAGCAATTGTCTCTGAAAAGTTAATTAATTTATACGAAAATCGTATAATGAATATTCATCCATCATTAATTCCATCGTTTTGTGGACCAGGATTTTATGGAATCCATGTTCATGAACATGCATTTAAAAGAGGAGTAAAGGTAAGTGGGGCAACAGTTCATTTTGTGTCAACCGTTGTCGATGGCGGACCAATTATTCTTCAAAAAGCGATAGATATTAAAGATGCAAAGACACCTGAAGAAATTCAGGAAAAAATCTTAAACAATGTAGAACACAAACTTTTAGTTGAAGCTGTAAAACTATATTGTGATGGAAAATTAGAAGTAGAAAATGAAAGGGTAATTATAAAATGAAAAGAGCTTTAGTAAGTGTTACAAATAAAAACGGTATTGTTGAATTTTGTAAAGGATTAGAATCGTTAGGATTTGAAATTGTTTCAACAGGTGGAACATTAAAGAAATTAACTGATGAAGGAGTTAAAGCAATTCCAATTGATGAAGTTACAGGATTCCCTGAAATGCTAGATGGACGTGTAAAAACATTACATCCAATGGTGCACGGAGGATTATTATATCGTCGTGATTTAGAATCACATGTAGAAACTATTAAAGAACATGGTATTAAACCAATTGATTTAGTATGTGTTAACTTATATGAATTTGAAAAAGCTTTAGCAGCAGGTAAACCACTTGCTGAAATGATTGAGAATATTGATATCGGTGGACCTTCAATGATTAGAAGTGCTGCTAAAAACTTTAAAGATGTTTTAATCGTAACTGATCCAAAAGATTATGATAGTGTATTAGATGCAATTGCTAATAACACTGATGATTATGACTTTAGATTAAATTTAGCATATAAAGCATTCTCAAGAACTGGAGCGTATGATGCAGTAATATCTCGTTATTTCGCAACTGTTGTTGGTGATGAATTCCCAGAATTATTAAATATTCCACTTAAGAAAACTGAACACTTAAGATATGGAGAAAACTCACAACAAGCAGCTAATAAATATGAAGATGCATTTGTTCAAAAATCATTACTTGATTATGAACAATTAGGTGGAAAAGAAATTTCTTTCAATAACTTAAATGACTTATATGGAGCAGTAGCATTAGTTAGAGAATTCGAAGGATCTACTGTTACAGCAGCAATTAAACACTCAACTCCATGTGGAGTAGCAATTGGGGAAACTGGTTATGATTCATATATGAAAGCATATGAAGCTGACCCACAATCAATTTTTGGTGGAATTGTAGCAGTTAACTATAAAGTTGATAAAGCAACAGCTGAAGAAATGAATAAGATTTTCTTAGAAATCGTTGCAGCTCCAAACTTTGATGAAGATGCTTTAGCAGTATTAAGAAAGAAAAAGAATTTAAGAATTTTAAAATTACATAATTTAGATGCACGTGATGCTAAATATGATATCAAATATTTAGAAGGTCAAGTATTAGTTCAAGGTTTAAATACTAAGATGATTGATGAAATGAAAGTTGTAACTAATGCCGTACCTACTAAAGAACAACTAACTGATATGGAATTTGGTATGAAAGTTGTTAAATATGTTAAATCAAATGCTATTTGCATTGTTAAAAATGGTGTAACTTTAGCCATCGGTGGTGGACAAACATCACGTGTGTGGGCTTTAGAAAATGCTATTCACAATAATCCAGATAAAGACTTCACAAACTCTGTTTTAGCAAGTGATGCATTCTTCCCATTCAATGACTGTGTACAAGTAGCGGCTAATGCTGGTGTTAGCGCAATTATTCAACCAGGAGGAAGTATTAAGGATCAAGACTCAATTGATCTATGTAACGAACTAAATATCCCAATGGTATTTAGTGGATACAGACATTTTAGACACTAGGAGATAACTTTTTATGAAAGTATTAGTAATTGGTAGTGGTGGTCGTGAACATGCGATTGCCCATGCATTAAGCAAAAGTAATAAAGTAACAGAAATTCATGCAATCCCTGGTAATCCCGGTATTGCAAGTATTGGAACATGCCATAAAGGTAGTGTTGAAGATTTAGAAGGAATCAAAAAATTTGTTGAAGATTACAATATAGACTTAACAGTTATTGGTCCAGAAGTACCACTATGTATGGGGCTTGCTGATTTATTAGAAGCTTCAAATCATTTAGTATTTGGTCCAAAGAAATTTGCTGCTACTTTAGAAGGAAGTAAAGCTTTCTCAAAAGACTTTATGATGCGTCACAATATTCCTACAGCTGCTTATGTTGAAACAACAAATTATGAAGAAGCTTGTAAGGCCTTGGATAAATTTTCTTATCCAGTAGTTATTAAAGCTGATGGACTAGCTGCTGGAAAAGGAGTAGTAATTTGTGAATCAAAAGTTGATGCTACTAATACTTTAAAAGAAATGCTTATTGATGGTATTTTAGACGGAGCTGGTTCAAAAGTAATCTTAGAAGAATTCTTAACAGGATTTGAATGTTCATTACTATGTTTTACAGATGGTAAAACAATTGTGCCAATGGTTTCCGCAAAAGACCATAAGCAAATATATGATGGGAATATTGGACCTAATACTGGTGGTATGGGAACGGTATCTCCTAATCCATTTATGCCAGAAAATATGGATGAAGTCTTAAAACGAGATATTTTAGATCCATTTATGAAAGGCTTAAAAGAAGATAATATGGATTATCGTGGAGTTATTTTTATTGGTTTAATGATTGAAAATAATAAAGCGAAAGTCTTAGAATTTAATGTGCGTTTTGGGGATCCTGAAACTCAATCAATCCTTCTTCGTTTAGATAGTGATTTATTTGATATTATGTATGCGGTTGCGAATAAAACTTTAGAACAAGTACCTGTTAAATGGAGCGACGAACATGTTTGTTGTTTAGTTCTAGCAAGTGGAGGATATCCTGGTAGTTATGAAAAAGGTAAAGTAATTACTGGGCTAAATGATGTTGATGATGATATTATTGTATTCCATGCGGGAACAAAAGAAGAAAATGGCTGCATTTTAACAAATGGTGGTCGAGTATTAAATATTTGTGCCAAAGGTCAAAATTTAAATGAAGTAAGAGAAAAAGTATATAAAGCTTCAAGCGTTATAGACTTTGAAGGTAAATATTTTAGAAAAGATATCGGTTTGGCATAAGGAGAAGGCTATGAGTAAGGTATATCGAATTTACGTTGAAAAAAGAAAAGAATATGCGGTTGAAGCATCCGAAGTATTTCATAATGTAAAAACTCAATTAAAAATTAATAATCTTGAAGACTTAAGCATTGTTCATCGTTATGATGTTGCGGGAGTAACAGAAGATACTTTAAAAGAAGGTATTTCAATTATTCTAAGCGAACCTATGGTTGATGATGTAGTTTTAGAAGATTATCCTATACAAGGTAAAAAAGTTTTTGCGATTGAATACTTACCTGGTCAATATGACCAAAGAGCTGATGCTTGTGAACAATGTTTCCAAGTATTAACAGGAGAAAAGAATGTCAAAGTTAAATGTGCAAAATTAATTGTTTTAACGGGAGATATTACGGAAGTAGAACAAGAAAAAATTCAAAAATATTTAATCAATCCTGTTGACCAACGACTTGCATCAATAGACAAAGTAACAGACTTAAGTGATGATAAAGTCGTGATTGATCCAGTTCCGGTAATTAAAGGTTTTATTGATTATACTGATCATGAATTAAAAGAATATATTAGTAAAAACGGAATGGCGATGAACTATGATGATTTAAAAGTAACTCAAGATTACTTCAAAAATGAAGAACATCGTGATCCAACTGAAACTGAATTAAAAGTTTTAGATACATATTGGTCAGATCACTGTCGTCATACGACTTTCGCAACCGTAATAACTGATTTAGAAATTGAAGATGGAGCTTTCAAAGAAATATTAGCTAAAGATGTTGAAAACTATAAAACATCAAGACATATGGTTTATGGTATTAATACAACTCGCCCAATGACTTTAATGGATTTAGCGACAATTTCTATGAAAGAGCTTCGTAAAAACGGTTATTTAGATGACTTAGAAGTAAGTGAAGAAATTAATGCTTGTTCAGTAGAAGTTAAGATTAACACTACTGATGGCGTTGAGGATTGGTTATTAATGTTTAAAAATGAAACTCATAACCATCCAACAGAAATTGAGCCATTCGGAGGAGCAGCGACTTGTTTAGGTGGGGCTATTCGTGACCCATTATCAGGTCGAGCATATGTTTACCAATCAATGCGTATTACTGGAGCAGCTGATCCAAGACGTAGTTATGATGAAACTTTAAAAGGAAAACTTCCTCAACGTAAGATTTGTCGTGAAGCAGCTCATGGATTCTCTAGTTATGGTAACCAAATCGGTTTAACAACAGGTTATGTTCATGAAATTTATCATGATGGATATGTTGCTAAACGTATGGAAATTGGGGCAGTTGTAGCAGCAGCACCAAAAGAACAAGTTAAACGCTTAGTTCCAGTTGATGGTAACATTGTATTATTAATCGGTGGTAGAACTGGTCGTGATGGAATTGGTGGAGCAACAGGTTCATCAAAATCTCATGAACTTAAAACAACAACTTCAGCAGGAGCCGAAGTACAAAAAGGAAATCCAGTTGAAGAACGTAAAATTCAAAGATTATTTAGAAATAAAGCTGTATCTGAAAAAATAATTCGTTGTAACGATTTTGGAGCAGGTGGAGTATGTGTTGCGGTTGGAGAGCTAGCACCTGGTTTAGATATTAATTTAGATGCGGTACTTAAAAAATATGATGGGTTAAATGGAACTGAACTTGCGATTTCTGAATCACAAGAAAGAATGGCTATTGTTGTTGAAGCAAGTGATGAAGAATTTATCAAAGAAGCTTGTGTTAAAGAAAATTTAGAAGTTGTTAAAGTAGCAACAATCACTAATAAAAACCGTTTAGTAATGGATTATTTAGGACAAAGAATTGTTGATATTAATCGTGATTTCTTAGATAAAAACGGAGCTAGTCGTTATCAAAATATTAAAGTTGCTTTACCTAACTTCAATGACACACCATTTGATGAAAAACCTCAAGAATCATTTGTAGATACATCAATTGAAGTTTTAAGTAGACTTTCTGTATGTAGCCAAAAAGGTTTAGTTGAACGTTTTGACTCTTCCATTGGTAATGGAACAGTTTTAAGCCCATATGGTGGTAAAACATTTAGAACAGAAACTGAAGGGATGGCAGCCCTAATTCCAGTTTTAGGAAAAGAAACAACAACTTGCTCGCTTATGAGTTATGGATATAATCCTGTAATTTCTAAGTGGTCACCATATCATGGAGCAATTACTGCGGTTGTTGAATCAGTTGCTAAAATTGTTGCGATGGGTGGTAATTACCACAATATTCGCTTCTCATTCCAAGAATATTTTGAAAAATTATTAAATAATCCTATCAAATGGGGTAAACCTTTTGCTGCTTTACTCGGAGCATATCGTGCTCAATCTGAACTTAAACTTCCATCAATTGGGGGAAAAGACTCAATGTCTGGTTCATTTGAAGATTTAGATGTTCCGCCAACTTTAGTATCATTTGCGATTACAAAAGCAGAAGCAGATGAAGTTATCACTCCAGAATTAAAAAATGCAAAACATACTCTAGTAGAAATAATGTTGCCAAAAGATAAGTTTGGTGTATATGATTTTGATGTTTTAAAAACTCAATATGATTATGTAATGAACTTAATGAAAGAAGGTAAAGTATATAGTGCTTACACTGTTAAAGACGGTGGGGTAATTGAAGCAGTATATAAAATGGCCTTTGGTAACGAAATAGGGGTAGAATTAAATAAAGAACATACTTTACAAAGTTTAGTAGGGAAGAATTATGGAAATATCATTTTAGAAGTTGAAAATGAAGAAGTTGTAAAATCTGAATACACAAGAGTTATAGGACACACTAATAATTCTAAAGTAGTTTCATATGGCGATGAAGAAGTATCATTAGATGTTGCATATAAAGTGTATGAAAGTATTTTAGATGAAGTATATCCAACAACGGAAGTTGCGCCTACTAGAGATTTAATTATTAGAGATTGTTATGAAAGAACACCTCTAAAAGCGAAAGTTTTATATGATGAAGTAAAAGTAGTTATTCCAGTGTTCCCAGGAACTAACTGTGAATATGACTCTAAACGATCATTTGAAAAAGCTGGAGCAAAAGTTGAATTAGTAGTTATCCGCAATAAAACAGAAGATGATATTAAAGCATCAATTGCTGAATTAGAAAAAGCAATTAGAAGCGCACAAATCATGATGTTGCCTGGAGGATTTAGTGCTGGTGATGAACCAGAAGGAAGTGGTAAGTTTATTGCAACCTTCCTTCGTAATAAGGCTCTAAAAGATGCAATTAGTGATTTGCTTGATAATCGTGATGGATTAATGATTGGTATTTGTAATGGATTCCAAGCTTTAATTAAACTAGGATTATTACCATACGGTAAAATTAAAGAAATGAATCAAAATGATCCAACATTAACATTTAATACAATTGGACGTCACGTATCACAAATGGTAAATACAAGAGTTTCAACTGTCAAATCACCATGGTTAGCTTATGTAAATGTTGGAGATATCCATACAATTCCAGTAAGTCATGGTGAAGGACGATTTGTTGCGCCTACAGAAGTAATTGAAGAATTGTTTGAAAATGGACAAGTATTTACGCAATATGTAGATGAAAATAATAATCCAACAATGACATCACCATTTAATCCTAATGGATCAATGATGGCGATTGAAGGAATTGTATCTCTTGATGGTAGAATTTTAGGTAAGATGGGACATAGCGAACGTCAAGGAGATAATCGAAATAAAAATATTTATGGGGAAATGGATCAAAAACTATTTGAAGCTGGTGTAAATTACTTTAAAAAATAAGACAATATATGAGGTGGAAAAATGAGTGGTTTTTTTGGAGTAGCATCGAAAAAAGATTGTGTAATGCATTTATTTTTTGGTGTTGACTATCATTCACATTTAGGGACAAAAAGAGGCGGAATGGCTGTTTTTGGAGAAAATGGTTTTCAAAAACGAATTCACAATATCGAAAATTCGCCCTTTAGAACAAAGTTTGAACATGATGTAGAAGAATTAAAAGGTAATATCGGTATTGGTTGTATTTCAGATAGCGAAGCTCAACCCTTACTTGTTAATTCTCATTTAGGAAGTTTTGCGATTTCAACGGTTGGAAGAATTAATAATCTTGAAGAAATTAGACAATACTGTTTTGAAAATGGTAAAGTTCAGTTTATGGAAATGAATAATGGATTATTAAACCCAACAGAAGTTGTGGCATCTCTTATTAATCAAAAAGATAATGTTGTTGATGGAATAGTTCATGCGCAAAACATGATTAAAGGTTCAATGAGTATCTTATTATTATTTTCAGATAAGATTGTTGCTGCAAGAGATAAATATGGGAGAACGCCAATAATTGTTGGTAAAAAGAAGGATGGATATTGTTTAACCTTTGAAAGTTCTGCATACTTAAATCTTGGTTATAAATACATAAAAGATTTAGGTCCTGGTGAAATTGTAACAATCACAGCTGATGAATTAGAAGTATTAAAAGAACCAAATGATAATATGAAAATTTGTTCATTCTTATGGACATATTATGGTTATCCAACAGCAACCTATGAAGGAATTAATGTTGAAACAATGAGATATCGTTGTGGAGAATTGATGAGAAAACGTGATGATGTAGAAGTAGATGCGGTAGCAGGAGTTCCTGATTCAGGAATAGCTCATGCGATTGGTTATGCAAATGCCGCCCATTTACCATACACTAGACCATTTATTAAATATACTCCAACATGGCCTAGATCATTTATGCCTCAAAATCAATCACAAAGAAAATTAATAGCAAAAATGAAATTAATTCCAGTTCAAGAATTAATTCAAAATAAAAAATTACTTTTAATTGATGACTCAATTGTAAGAGGTACGCAATTAAAAGAAACAGCTGAGTTCTTATATGACTCAGGAGTAAAGGAAGTACACGTTAGACCGGCTTGTCCACCAATTATGTTTGGATGTAAATTTTTAAATTTCTCACGTTCAACATCAGAAATGGATTTAATAGCTAGACGAGTAATTGCCGATTTAGAAGGAACTAATGATGTTCCAAGCGAAATTATTGATGAATATACGAACCCTGATAGTGAAAAACACAATCAAATGGTTCAAGAAATTTGTAGAAGAATGAATTTTAAATCGCTAAAATATCATCGACTAGATGATTTAATTGAAGCAATTGGTATTGGCGAAGAAAAACTTTGTACATATTGCTTTAATGGTAAAGAATAATAGGAGGAAAATATGGCGTATTATTATAAAGAACCATCACACACTTTTAGTGAATATTTATTAGTTCCAGGATATTCAAGTGCAGAATGTCAACCAAAAAATGTTAGTTTAAAAACACCTTTAGTTAAATTTAAAAAAGGAGAAGAACCTGCTCTTTCACTTAACATCCCTTTAATTTCAGCAATCATGCAATCAGTATCTAATGATACACTAGCAATTGCTCTTGCGAAAGAAGGAGGGGTATCATTTATCTATGGTTCTCAATCAATTGAAGATCAAGCTGCAATGGTAAAAAAAGTAAAAGCATATAAAGCAGGATTTGTATCAAGCGATTCAAACGTTAAACCTGATAATACTTTAGCAGATGTTGTAGCTTTAAAAGAAAGAACTGGGCATTCAACAATTGCGGTAACAGAAGATGGAACACCTAATGGTAAATTATTAGGGGTTGTTACAAGTAGAGATTATCGTGTTTCTCGTATGGCTCCGGATTTAAAAGTTGAAAAATTCATGACTCCACTTGAAAAGTTAATTACTGCTAAAAGTGGTGTTACATTAAAAGAAGCTAATGATATTATTTGGGAATATAAGTTAAATTCATTACCAATTGTTGATGAACAAGGAAACTTAGATTCATTTGTATTTAGAAAAGACTATGAATCTAAAAAATCAAATCCTAATGAATTATTAGATGCTGACAAACGTTATATCGTTGGGGCTGGTATTAATACTAGAGACTATGCAGAACGTGTTCCAGCTTTAGTTGAAGCAGGGGTTGATGTTTTGTGTATTGACTCAAGTGAAGGATTTAGCGAATGGCAAAAAATGACAATCGAATGGATTCGTAATAAATATGGTGACAAAGTAAAAGTTGGAGCTGGAAACGTTGTTGATGCCGAAGGATTTAGATTCTTAGCTGATTGTGGTGCTGACTTTATCAAAGTTGGTATCGGAGGAGGATCTATTTGTATCACTCGTGAAACAAAAGGTATTGGACGTGGACAAGCAACTGCCACTATTGAAGTTGCGAAAGCTCGTGATGAATATTTTGAAGAAACTGGGGTTTATGTACCAATTTGTTCAGATGGTGGTATTGTTCACGATTACCATATGACTTTAGCTTTAGCTATGGGATCAGATTTCATTATGTTAGGAAGATACTTTGCTCGTTTTGATGAATCTCCAACTAATAAAGTTAAAATTAACGGACAATATATGAAAGAATATTGGGGAGAAGGTAGCGCTCGTGCAAGAAACTGGCAACGCTATGATTTAGGTGGAAGCCAAAAGTTATCATTTGAAGAAGGTGTTGATTCATATGTTCCATATGCAGGACCTTTAAAAGATAATGTTGAAGTAACTTTAGCTAAAGTAAAATCAACAATGTGTAACTGTGGAGCTTTAACAATTCCTGAGTTACAACAAAAAGCAAAACTTACGCTCGTTTCAGCAACATCAATTGTTGAAGGTGGAGCACACGATGTTGTTTTAAAGAATAAATCAACATCTTAAAATATATAAGGAGGTAATAGATAATGGGAATCAATAATCTATTAGAAGAATATGGTCAACATACATTTAATGATGAAGTAATGAAATCACGTATCCCTTTGGATACTTATCAAGCATTTCATCAGGCCCTAGATAAAGGTGAACCATTATCTAAAGAAATTGCCGGAGTAATAGCGGAAGCGATGAAAAACTGGGCGATTGAAAAAGGGGCAACTCATTTCACGCACTGGTTTTCACCACTAACAGGATTTACAGCCGGAAAACATGATTCATTCTTAGAATTAAAAGGTGATACTCCTATTTTAGAATTTAGTGGAAAACTTTTAAGAAAAGGTGAATCAGATGCTTCAAGTTTCCCATCAGGTGGTTTACGTGCAACATTTGAAGCAAGAGGTTATACTGCTTGGGACTGCACATCACCTGCATTTGTAAAAGATGGATCATTATATATTCCAACACTTTTCTGTTCTTATACGGGAGAAGCGTTAGATAATAAAACCCCACTTTTAAAATCATGTGATGCGTTAAATAAAGAAGCTTTAAGATTATTACCATTACTTGGAATGGAAGATGTTACGATGGTTACTTCATATGTTGGAAGTGAACAAGAGTATTTCTTAATTTCGGAAGAATTCTATGAACAACGTTTAGACTTAAAATTCACTGGTCGTACGCTTTTTGGCGCAAGTGCCCCAAAAGGTCAAGAATTAGATGATCACTATTATGGAAGTATTAAGCCAAAGGTTGCCTCATTCATGAAAGAACTAGACCATGAACTTTGGAAATTTGGAATTCCAGCGAAAACTAAACATAATGAAGCAGCTCCATGTCAACATGAAATAGCTTGTATCTATCGTACAGTTAATACGACAACTGACAATAACCATTTGTTAATGGAACTTATGCAAGATATTGCTAAAAAACATGGATTAAGATGTTTATTACATGAAAAACCATTTGCGGGAATAAATGGTTCTGGTAAACATAATAACTGGTCCGTAGTAACTAATACGGGAATAAACCTGTTCAAACCAGGTGCTGATCCAATTAATAATTTGCCATTCCTTGCTACTTTAGCATGTATTGTAAAAGGAGTAGACGAATATGCTGATTTACTACGTTTAAGTATTGCTTGTAGTGGAAATGATCATCGTTTAGGAGGTAATGAAGCTCCACCGGCGATTATTTCAATGTTCTTAGGACAAGACTTAGACCGAGTTATTGAAGCAATTATTGAAAATAAAACATTAAAGGGACTAACTAAAGACCGTTTCCAAACGGGAGTATCAGTTATTCCGGATTTTGCGAAAGACAATGCGGATCGTAACAGAACTTCACCATTTGCCTTTACAGGTAATAAATTTGAATTCCGTGGAGTTGGGTCTTCACAATCAATTGCGGTAGCTAATACAATGCTTAATTCGATTCTTGCTATTGAAATGAAGAAAATGGCAGAACTAATTGAACAAGGATTAAAACCATTAGACGTAATTAAAGATTTCTTTGAAAATCATAAACGTATTATTTTTAATGGTGATGGATATTCTCACGAGTGGGAAGAAGAAGCAAAAAAACGTGGTCTTCCTAATCGTAAAACAACAGTTGAAGCTATTGAATGTTTAAAAGATGAAAAGATGACTGAGGTTTTAACAACTTTAGGAGTTTTATCAGCAAATGAAGTAGCATCACGATATGAAGTTCTATTAGAAAGTTATTGTAAACTTATTCAAGTAGAAGCTAAAACTTCAGTTAAAATGATTAAAAATCAAATTTATCCAGCAGTTGTATCATTCTTAGGAGATATTTCAGCATCAGCAATTAATGTTAAAGAAGTAGGTGTTAATAATGATTTCTTAGTAGATGATGTAGAAATATTAGCTAAGTTATTAAATGATATAAAAGGGGAAACAAAAGAATTAGAGTCTTTAATTATTAAAGCTCAAGAAAATAAAAATAATGTTACTGTTGCTGCGACTATTTGGCGTAATGAAGTAATAGAACAAATGAAAAAATTAAGACAAATTGTTGACTTAGTAGAAACAAAAGTTGATGATAAGTATTGGCCAATGCCAACATATATGGATTTATTATTTGAAAATTAATTTGGAGGAAAATATGAGTGTAATTAAAAGACCCGATGATATGCAAAGAATTACTAATGTTGAACTTGCGGAAAAATTTATTGAAGAACAAGTTGCTTTAGTTAAAGAACAAGTAGGGAATAAAAAAGTTTTACTTGCTTTATCTGGTGGTGTTGATTCATCAGTTGTAGCTGCATTGCTTATTAAAGCGATTGGTAAACAATTAATTTGTGTTCATGTTAATCATGGATTAATGCGTAAAGGCGAAAGTGAATTAGTTGTTAAAGTATTCGGAAAAGAACTTGACGCAAACTTAGTTTATGTTGAAGCAGAAGATCGTTTTTTAGATTTATTAAAAGATGTTGCTGATCCAGAAACTAAACGTAAAATTATTGGTGGAGAATTTATTCGTGTATTTGAAGAAGAAGCTCGTAAATTAACTGATGTTGAATTCTTAGCTCAAGGAACAATTTATCCAGATATTATTGAAAGTAAAGGAGTAAAAGCTCATCATAATGTTGGTGGATTACCTGAAGATTTCGCTTTTGAATTAGTTGAACCAGTTAAATTATTATATAAAGATGAAGTACGTGTAGTAGGTGATGCTTTAGGACTTCCTCATGAAATGGTTTATCGTCAACCATTCCCTGGACCTGGATTAGGGGTTAGATGTTTAGGAGCAATCACAAAAGATCGTTTACATGCATTACGTGAAGCAGATGCAATCTTACGTGAAGAATTTGATAATTGTGGTTTAGCAGGTAAAGTTTGGCAATACTTTATTGCGGTACCAGACTTCAAGAGTGTTGGAGTTCGTGATGGTAAACGATACGTTGGTTGGCCAGCAATCATTAGAGCAGTTAACACTGAAGATGCTATGACAGCAACAATTGAAGAAATTCCGTATGAAGTTCTTAAAAAAATTACTGATCGCATTACTCATGAAGTTGAAGGAATCAATCGTGTTGTATATGATTTAACACCAAAACCAATTGGAACAATTGAGTGGGAATAGGAACAATTTAATCCATTTTTATACATTTTGAAAAACGAAACAGGACAAAAATTTTTATTTTTTTCTCTTGAAAATTTAATAAAAAAATGATATAATTTATACATCGAGTAGCAAATGCGTAAGTCCAGATTTTGGACTTACGCATTATTTTTTTTAAAATTTGGGAGGAAAATTCTATGGAACAAATCGAACAAAATTTTCTTGTTACAGAAAAACTTGGAAAACTTATGAAGAAATATGCAATACCTTGTATTATTTCATTGCTTGTTGGAGCATTGTATAATATCGTTGACCAGATATTTATTGCTAATGCGACTTATCTTGGCTCTTATGGTAATGCGGCAAACACAGTCGTATTCCCTATGACTGTTATTGCACTTGGTATTGCTGTTATGATTGGTGATGGTTCATGTGCTTTTGTAAGCATATCACTTGGAGCAAACAAAAAAGATGAGGCACATAGAAGTGTTGGAAATGCAATACTTCTTTGTGTTATCAGTAGTATTGTGCTAACAGCAATCTATCTTATTTTTATGGAACCGATTTTGACGGTTTTCGGTGGTAGAGTTAATGATGAAACCTTTGCTTATTCAAAGGAATATTTTTTCTGGATATCACTTGGAATACCTTTTTATATTTTTGGACAGGCAATGAATCCGATTATCCGCTCTGACGGAAGTCCAAAATTTGCTATGTTTGCTATTCTTACAGGTGCTATAACAAACATTATTCTTGATCCTATATTTATTTTTCCGATGAAAATGGGGATGGCTGGTGCAGCCATCGCAACAGTCATAGGACAAATATTTACAGCACTTCTTTCGCTTTTGTACATTTGTCGTATGAAATCTGTTAAATTAAGCAAGGATAGTTTTAAATTTTATGGTGGGGTAATCAAGAAATTTTTATCTCTTGGCATAACGAGTTTTCTTGCACAAATCTCACTTGTTATTTCAATGGCAGCAGTACAGAATATGTGTACTAAATATGGTGAAATGGATAATATTTTTGGACAACCTGAATATGCACAAATCCCGCTTGCGGTTTTAGGTATCGTAATGAAATTCTTTCAAATTGCTATTTCTATTGCAATTGGTCTCGCTGCAGGTTGTATTCCGATTGTTGGATATAATATTGGTGCAAGGCGTAAGGACAGAGCAAGACAGTTATTTACTTATCTTCTTATTATCGAATCAATTATTGGATTAATAGCCTTGCTGATTGTTGAGTTTTTACCTCATCAGTTAATAGGTATTTTTGGCGCAGAAAATGAAAGTGCATATTACACAGATTTTGCTGTTAAGAGTTTCCGTATTTATCTTTGTATGATGCCTCTTGCTATGGTAAACAAAGGTGCGTTTATATATTTGCAGGCTCTTGGAAAAGCGGTACTTTCTACAATAATAACTATGACAAGAGAGATAATATTTGGTGTTTTTCTGCCAATTATATTTCCGATTTTTTGGGGGCTTGACGGAATATTATATTCTTTCCCTGCAGCGGATATACTAACTTTTATTATTGCTGTTGTTATTATACGAAGAACATATAAAGAGTTGAATGCGAATCAATAGAAGTCTTTTTAGAAACTTGAATATAAACCCTTATTTTGAGTTTCTATTGAAAATAATATCATCTATTTTAAATAAGGAAATTGAAATAGTTGCTTATTTATGGTATCATAATAAATGTTAATAGTGAAGGTATGTAATACTATTTTAATGCTAAAAAATACGATTGATATTATAAGAACTTTATCTTGTGGGAATATATAAGTATAGGTGTATCTCAGACATAAATAAGAAATTTATACATATAAATTTAAAGGTCACTTCAAAATGAAGTGATCTTTGTTTTATAAAGAATTATATTTTTTAAAACTATAAATTATAAATTGTGGTATAATAGTAAAAAGCCTACTATAAATAAATCAAGCAATTAGATTATAATTATTTTATAATTACAATTTTATAAATTTATGGTACGCAAAAATGGGCCTTTCACCCTTAAAGTTTATGAAGCTTTATTAGCTTCAGAAGTTGAAAAATAT
>JAFTPH010000063.1 GCA_017463365.1 Bacilli bacterium | reverse complement strand
AATATAAGCTTTTATCATTTTTTCTAAAAAAAGACAGTCATTTAATCATTTTGAGAGTGACATCCTTTTTTATACTCTTTTTACATTTTCTTTAAAATTTTTTAATCATTTTACTTGATTATTAATAGTTAGTCTCCTTTAGAATAAAAGGTATAATCAATGATTATACCTTCCATTTAATTATTTTTTCTTTTTATTGAACATTTTACTATTAGCTAAGAAATTTAAGAACCAAGTAAATAAGCAGATAACTCCCATAGCTACGAAAATAGCAAGCATCCCTTTCCAAAGAATTTCAATAGATAAACTAAGATCAATTTTTGTTAATAAATTAAGCATATTTTACCTCCTACATCATTCCTGGAACAAGTCCTAAAATTACTCCACCAGCAATTACTGATGCAATTTGTCCAGCAACGTTTGCTCCGGCAGCTTGCATTAATAAGTGGTTAGTAGGGTCAGCTTCAAGTCCAACTTTTTGAACAACCCTTGATGCCATTGGGAAAGCAGAAATTCCGGCTGCTCCAATAAGTGGATTGATTTTTTTCTTAGAGAATAAGTTAACAAGTTTAGCAAGCATGATTCCACCGAATGTATCGAATACGAATGCAGCAAGACCTAATCCCATAATCATTACTGTATCCCATTTAACGAAGTTTTCAGCTTTCATACTGAATGAAATAGTGATACCAAGTAATAATGTAATTAAGTTAGATAAACTATTGCTTGCAGTTTCTGTTAATGTTTTTAACACACCACATTCTCTTAATAAGTTACCAAACATTAAGAATCCTACTAGTGATACAGATGCTGGTGCGATAAATCCAGTAATAACTGTTACAAGAATTGGGAAAATAACTTTTGTTGTTTGAGAAACAGAACTTGGGTTATATTCCATTCTAATCATACGTTCTTTCTTTGTTGTACAAGCTTTCATTACAATTGGTTGAATAATTGGTACTAGTGCCATATAACTATATGCGGCAACGGCGATTGCTCCAACATATTTACTATTTAATACTTGTGATACTAAAATAGCTGTTGGTCCATCGGCAGCTCCGATCATACCAATACTAGCTGCATCGTTGATTGCGAAATCAAGTGGTGAAACATCACTAATAAATTGTGCTAAAATGATTGTTAAGAAAATACCAACTTGAGCAGCAGCTCCAAAGAACATTAATTTTGGATTTGCTAAAATCGGTCCAAAGTCAATCATTGCACCAATACCAATAAATAATAGTAAAGGTAACGCTTCACTTGCTTCAATTCCTATTTCGAATAACCATTCAATAATACCTGCAGCTTCAACTGATCCACCGATTAATTGGTCAATTGCTCCAGATAATGGTAAGTTAACTAAAATTGCTCCAAACCCCATTGGTAATAATAAGGCAGGTTCTAAATCTTTTTTAATTGCTAGGAAAATTAATAATATTCCAATTCCTATCATTAATAATTGTTGCCATGTTACGGCCGCAATTCCCTCTAGTAAATACTCCATAAAATACTTCCTTTCTATATTTATACCCTATAATATTTTATCATAAACCTTAAAAAATGTAAATCTATTTACTCAACAACATAGAACGTTTGTTTTGGTCCTGTATCATTTATTAGCGTGTTTTTAGGTAATTTAAACAACAATAAATAAGTACAATATAAATCTCCACTACATCCACCAAAGTGTCCAGCAAATAAAATTATTACTAAAAAACCATAAATATTAGCTGGCATTAAAATTAGTAAAGGAATAAAAATAAGAGTAAATGTAATAAACGGAGAAAGTAACGCAATAAGCGAAGTTTTTCTTGTTGTATATATATTTGGTACTCCACAAAAAGCAACTGTTGCTGTTAAACCAAAGGTTAGTTTTTGTTTAGTTAGTGCTTTATAAGCAATCCCATGAACTAACTCATGACCAATTATATAAATAATATATATAACTAGATATCCAAGTAAGAAAATTAATAGCTTTATTAATTCCTCTTCACTTTCGATTGAAGCAAAAAGATCAATTTTCTTTATAAAAAATAAGCTAACAATGGTCACAATCATAATAATAGCTGCCCAAAAGTTCATCCAAAAAGCAAATTTCTTATCTTCTTTTGCATCTACAACTTTTGCTACTTTGTACCCTTCTGGTAATTCATGATAATAATTTGGCATATATTTCACCATCCTTTTACATATTATAACATAAAGAAAAAATATGGTATTTAAAAATACCATATTTATTTTTCTTCCCAAACAACTACTGGTTTATCCTTATAGTGTTTTTTAAATATTCTTCTTCTAAATAAATAGATTGTATAAATTAACCATAATACAAAGAATATTATAAATGCTATTACCGCATTATTAAATGAACTACCCGCAAAATTTAAAAGGAATAATAGTGGAGCAATCATTACCATCGCCGGGAAATTAGAAAGAATATATAAACTTGATGTTGGTGTTTTTAATCCTGGGTCAATTTCTTTCATTAAAATCATTCCGTTTGATGCTGTACCTGTCATTGTTCCAAAACTCATTAAGAAGAATTCATGTTCAAACCCTTTGAAACATTCTTTAGCAACTTTACGAATATATATATAAGTAATAACTGTTCCTACAATACTTAAAATAACAATCGGTAAAATGTAGTTTTTAATATCATTAATTTCGATTGCTGCAACACCTGCTACAATCATTAAGTCAAAAGCAAATCCTGAGATACGATCCATTTGATAATTATTGATATATCCACGATGCATTAATTTACCTTTACGAAGTTTTTTAACAACAAACTTAATTAACATTGCTGCTAAAGATGCCCATAGGAAGTTAAATCCCCAAGCAATACTATTTGTGAAATTAGAAAGTTTTCCTAGTAAGAACATAAATAAGAATGATAAAGCATACGCTAAAGCAACAAATCCTACTTGAATTGTAAATTTATCAACCGATTCATTATCAGGAATTTCTGATTCCTCCGGATTACTTGCATCAATATTTTTTGTAAAATTGTCTTCGCGCACAATTAAGTTTCCGCGTTTTTTATGAATATTAATATATAATACCCCAAATACTGAAGCAACTACGAAACCAATTGAAGCAAGTGATAACCCAAAGCTTCCGTTTCCAGCAAACTGTGTTACTGGCATATTAGTAAAGTTAATATCCCAACTTAAAGCATTACCTGGTCCTTGTCCATACGCGAGTGGTAAAATTAAACCACAAATATAAGATACAACTTGTTCACCATATTGAGTTATTAAGAATAAAACAATTGTAATTCCAAGCCCTACAAAAGCTTGTAGCATATATGAACCACCTTGTAAAGCTCCAAATTCAACAACTTGAGCTTTATTAGTTTTATGAGTACTCTTTTCGGTTTTAAGTGTCATAGCAGCAAAACCGATTGCTAGACAGTGATAAGTAATTACTTGCATTAAACGGTTATCTACTAAAGTGAAACCTATTTGTTTACAAATTACATCCGCTATTAATAAAATTGCCCCTCCCAAAAGTGCTGATGGTATTAATAACTTTCTGAATAATGGGATAGTTCTACGAAGAATATTCCCAAGCATTAAGCATATTAATAGTAAACCTATTTGTACCATGAAAGACCAAACGGGACCATAATTAGACATTGTAAAATCCCAACTTGATGCACCATCACTTAAAAACATCATATATTTCACTCCTTTGGCTTTTATCAATTATTAATATTTTAACATAAATCTCTAAAAATGTCAAAAAACTATAATATTACTTTTTATATAATAATTATTTTAAAAGAAAAAATGTGGTTTACACCACATTTATTTTCTAACTTATTTTGTATCTTTTTTAGCCATGCTAACACGTTTGTTGAATTTATCAATTCTACCAGCTGCTTGAACAAATTTTTGTTCTCCAGTATAGAATGGATGACATTTTGAACATGTATCAACACGAATTTCTTTCTTAGTTGATCCACTTTCAAATTCTGCACCACATGATACACAAACTACTTTGACTTTATGATACTCTGGATGAATTCCTTGTTTCATAATAACTCCTTCCGCCATGATTTACTTAATCATAGTAAGTATTTTTTTGCTCTTATATTATACCAAAAATAGTGATTTTTGTCAAACAAGTTGATATCTTTTTCTATTCATTCTTTTCATCTAATAATTCTTCTGATAGTTCGATTATTTCTTTACCATATTTTTCTTTATTTTTCTTTAATTTTTTAACATATACTGGATATGCATATGCGATTAAAACAATTCCTAAGATACTGAATGGGATTCCTAAATACCAAAGATTTACCCATTCTAAAAAGAAAACCATTCCTGTACCAAAGATTAGTAAACCAATTACTCCAAAACTTAATCCCAAAATCATCGGAATAGTTTTAACTAAATTATCAAGATATCTTAATCTTTCTAGTTTAGTCATTGAATCTTCTTTGGGTAAGTATTCTCTTTTGATACTTTCTATTTCTTTTCGTTCTTCAATTGTTGGTGCTACATATTTATATTTAAATTTTTCACCCATATTAAATCTCCTTAATTGTTACCACAAAGGTTGTGCCAACCCCTAGTTCACTTTCAACGCTGATACTTCCCCCTAAAATATCTATTACTTTCTTTACTAAAGCAAGCCCCAAACCATTCCCTTCCTTATAGTGTGAGGTATCTCCTTGATAAAATTTATCAAAAATATGTTTCCCGGTTTCTTCATTCATTCCACAACCAGTATCTTTAAAGGTTATGATATAATCTTCCTTATTTTTCTTCAATGATATATATATTGACCCTTCACTAGTAAATTTAATAGCGTTACTTATTAGATTATTAAAAATAACTTCTAAATGATTTTCTTCACTATTTATATATATATCTTCATCAATATCACAAATAAGCTCAATATTCTTTTCTTCTATCAATTCTACATATCTTAAAACTTGACTAGTTAGTAGTTCACTTAAGTTAAAGTTAGTTGTTTGAAAATTTAAGTTTTGATTTTCTAATTTATTTAGTTTTAAGATATTCATTACAAGTTGATTAAGTTTTTGACATGATTTTTGTAAATTAACTAAATATTTAGATCTTGTTTCTTCATCTAAATCATTATTACTTAATATTTTAACATAGTTTTGAATTGCTGAAAGAGGGGTTTTTATTTCATGTGATACGTTCGCAATAAAATCATTTTTTAACACTTCACTTTTTGACAACTCTAAAGCCATATTATTTAAATCTTCTTTAATATAGTCATATTCATCATAATATTTATAACTATGATTAGGTACTAGATTGATTTTAAAATTACCTTTGGTCATTTGTTTAGTCGCATATAGTATTTCATTTAAGGGTCTTTCAATCATTATTTTTCTTCGTACATAATCAATTAAAGAACAAAGAGCTGCAGATAATACTATTAACCCAAAGATTAATAATCCGACAAATAAGTCACTTTTTTCTTCAACAAAAGAATAAATAACAATTCCAAGCGAAATATTAAAGGTTGCTACTATTAAAAATCCAAAAAATCCAAATAAAGTATAAGAGAATTTTTTCATTTTAGTACCACCTTATATCCCAACCCATGAACTGTTTGTATTTCAAAACCATCACAGTTTTTAGTTTTATCCCTTAGTTTAGCCATATAAACATCGACAGTTCTTGAAGTAGCCGAAGAATCATAATCCCAGAAATCTTCCATTAAACGTCCTCTTGTAAAAGTTTTCTTCGGAAATTGCAACATACAATAAAGAATATCAAATTCTCGAACAGTAAATGAAACTTCTTCTTCATCTATATATACAACCCGTTCTTCTTTATTCATTTTCAAATTACCAACCACTAAATCATTACTACTATATATTTTTAATCTCCTAGCGATGGCCGTAATCTTTAAAACAAGTTCATCTAAATCAAAAGGTTTAACAATATAATCATCAATTCCAATTCGATATCCTAATTGTTTAGATGGTTTATCATCACGAGCAGACATAAAGATAATTGGCACGTCGTTATTAAATTCTCTAACGCTTTTAGCAAACTCAAATCCATCACAAAGAGGCATCATGATATCACTTAGAATTAAATCAAACTTTTGTTCAGCAAATTTATCTAAGCCATCTAGTCCATTATAAACTGATACTACTTCATATCCTGCACTTTTTAAATATGATGAAGTAAGCATATTTAGATCTTTATCATCTTCTAATAATAATATTCTTAACACTCAACGCACCCTCTTTCTTTCATAATATTATCTAATTTTTTAACTAATTTATTACCCTTAAAACTATTAATGAATGCCCCAATAGCGTAAGGAAAAATTAATATTTCTGATAATACAATTACTAATATTTTAAGATAGATGTTCCATTTACGAATGGGACTTTTTTCTTGAACGATATTCCCTTCAATTAAATTACCTGTTTTTTTAGCAAGATAAAAATAATTACCATATATCTTACTATTTGTAAGCTGTATTTTTATTTCTTCATCATTATTTTCATTATCTTTTATGATATATACTCGATGTTCTTTATCAACAATACTATATTTAGGAGCAATAAGAATAAATATTCCAATTAAACAAATTATTGCCCCAACACTTAATCCAAAGATTCCATTTATAAAACGCATATCTGCCTCTGATGCGAAAGACGTAATAGCAATTTCTGTTAACACCATTGCTGTTAAAGCTGAAGACAAATTAATTAATTTTAAATTACGATAATAATGTCCTTTACCATATGAATTAAAAAGTCCTTTTATCGCAATCCCCAATTCAATAAACGATACAAGAGCAATAGTTGTTCCAAGTCTCATACCATATTCCATTACTTCAACACTACTATATATCATTCTTCCCATGTATATAGCATATTGAATACCAGCTAAAATAACAAATAAACCAATTAAATTATTATGATATTTAAATGAATCCTTATCTTTATTTCTTATTCCAATATAACACTCTAGCTTACTAACCATAATTATAATATTGAGGATTCCCGATACTAAGAAAAAGACCCCTTTAAAAAAAGATAATATTATTTTACCTATTGCTAAAAGAGTGTTGAAAACAAGCGAAAAACGAGCCGAAAATACGCATTTTTCTTCAAATGATAGTTCTTTGTACTTTTTTATTAATTTAACCATATAATCACCATCTATTACTAATTATATCATTTTTTATTAATAAAATAAAGAGATAACCTAATAGATTTTCTCTTTATTTTATGTATTAAACTAAACTTATTTTGTTTAATATTAAATTGCTAATAGTTCCTAAACCAAAACTAAACATCAATCCTCCAGCTAAACATAGAAATACATTCATAACTCCTGCATTAAGTGGTGTCATCATTGGAATCATCATAAATAACAGCATTCCTCCACCTAAAGATAAACAAATTCCAAGCCAAGCTTTTTGTTTAACACAAACACTAATTAAAACAAAAATTGCTGAAAAAACACCCATTAACAAAACTTTAGAAAGCAAGCACATAAAAATATTAGCACCTGTTAAACTACCTAAATCAAATGATAAACCCATCATCGCTGATGCAATCATTGAACCTATAAAAAATAAAATTAGCATTAATGCACCTGTTACAAATCCCACAATAATTTTAGAAATAACATAATCATTTTTCTTTGATCTAACAGTAAATAAATTTTTGGCATACCCTGATCTAAAATCTTCAGAAACAAATAAGCAAATAAATACTGCTATACCAAAATAAACTAAGTTTATATTACACATGCTAGTTAAATCCATCCCCATGGCTTGAGATTCATTTGTTGAACCGATACATTCCCAAGCACTTTTAAATCCTTCCATTAATACAGGGTTACCAAATTCATCAAGAACTGGATTTCCATATTGATCGGTTGTGACAGTTCCATCCATCATGGAAGTCATAACTACCACTAAAATTGGAACAATTATAGCTATTCCTAACATAATATAGAAAAGTCGTGATTTAAACATTCTTTTAAAATCAACAGCTATCATACTTTTTACTCTTTTAGAGAATGTATTTAAAGTGTTTTCCATATTATCTTACCTCCTTTTGATTCATTAAATCAATATAATATTCTTCTAAACTTATTTTATCTGTTTTTATTTCAGTAATTAAGATATTATGTTGATATAGATAGTTAACAACATCTTCTGGTAAAACATTATCATATATACGAACATATCCAGCTTCATCTTCTTCGACTCTTGAATATTTATCTTTAAGAGTTAAAACTGTATTATTCATATCTTTAGCTTTTAAAGCGATATATGTTCTACAGCTTTTATCAAGTTCTAAAGATGTCATTTCTTTAATCATTTTTCCATGACGAATAATTCCATAATGTGTAGCAACTTTTTGAAGTTCACCTAATAAATGAGAAGATACTAATATAGTACATTGACCATCTTTTGTAAGATCAACCAATACTTCACGCATAATTCTCATGCCATCAGCATCCAATCCATTTAAAGGTTCATCAAGAACAAGAAGGTTTGGTTTGCCAAGTAGCGCCATCGCAATTCCAATTCGTTGTTTCATCCCTAATGAACAATTTTTATATTTATTAGAAGCAGCCCCTTCCATTCTAACAAGTTTAAGAATTCTTCGAATTTCTTCGTCCGCATTATTTATACTTAAATTAGCTGCTTGAATTTGCATATTATCCCAAACACTTAGATTAGAAAAACAACCAGGACTTTCAATTAAAACACCCATTTTGCTTCTAACATCAATATCAGTGTAATCTTTACCATATAGCTTAATTGTACCCCCACTAGGTTTAATTAAACCACAAATAATCTTTTCGGTTGTTGATTTACCACTTCCGTTTTCTCCAATAAAACCATATATAGCTCCTACTGGTACAGTTAAATTTAAACCATTAACCGCTTGTTTTTGTCCAAAATTCTTAGAAAGATTTCTAATTTCAACCGCATTCATATCTTCACCTCTTAATATACATCACTTTTAGAAAGTAGTGCTGTTCCTAGCACATTATAGATAATGGCCCAGCCAATAGACATAACACTACATACTATTAAAGTATCAAAGTTACTAGTTAAACATGCATAAACACTTGAACCATATAAGAAAATATTAAGAATTGAAGATTCACCAAGAAGAGCAGCTGCTCCAATTATTAATATTCCTGTTCCAAAAAAGAATGAGGAAACAATAGAAATTCCAAAATATTTTCTGAAGATAACGTTCAAGAAAGTATATAAGCTTGCCCACCCTAAGCTCATGATCATTTTACTTACAATAGCAATAATTAAAGAACCAACATTTACTTCAAAAGATGTCCCTGTAAGTAATCCTGCGGCAACAGCTCCTAAAGTATAAGTTAAACACATACATGCCATCGCAAAAGCACAAGTAATACTTTTAGACATCATATAGTCTTGTTTTTTAGGATGCGTAGTAAATAATTGTTTAACATAACCACTTTTGTAATCATGACCAATAAAGATTGATACCATTATCCCTCCGAAAATGAAAACCATATTCATATTCGCGTATTCCGCAATACTATTAACAACATATGTTGGTGTTTCCCCCGCAATAATATGCCAGGTATTTGTATACATTGGAGCTACTCCTTCTTCCATTCCTGTTGTACCTAGAATCATTGCTGGAATGATTGCTGCGATACTTAAGAAAATATAAAATAAAGGTGTATGGAATAATCGATAGAAATCTACTCCTAACATACTTTTTAATCTTTCAAAAAAACTAGGATTCTTAAATTGTAATTCCATTTATTTATCCTCCTTCTTACTCATTAGTTCAATATAATATTCTTCTAAACCAATTTTATTCTTTTTAATTTCTTTTATTAGATCATTGTTTTCAAGAAGATATTTTACTATTAAATCAACTTCTTCAACATCATATACTCGAAGATAATCTTTTTCTTCTTTTACATTTTTGTATTTTAATTCTAAAAGACTTTTTGTTTTCTTTAAATCTTTAGTTTTTAAATCAACAAATACCCTACTTCTTTTATCCATATCGCTAGCAGATATTTCCATAATCATTTTACCTTGACGAATAATTCCATAGTGAGTAGCAATTTTTTCAAGTTCTCCTAAAATATGTGAGGAAATTAACACTGTACAACCATAATTCTTAGTAATATCAATTAAGATTTCTCGCATTATTCTCATACCATCTGTATCAAGACCATTAATAGGTTCATCAAGAATTAGTAAAGCGGGTTCTCCAAGTAATGCCATAGCAATCCCAATTCGTTGTTTCATTCCTAAAGAACAACTTTTAAACTTGATACTTGCTGAATCTTCCATTCTAACTATTTTTAATACTCTTCTAATTTCTGCATCGGGATTTTCTAAATTTAAATTAATTGCCTGCATCATTAAATTTTGATACACACTTGAACCCGGAAAACATCCAGCATTTTCAATTAATGCTCCGACTCTTACGCGGATTCCCGGATCAGTAAAATCACGACCAAATAATTTAATTTCCCCTTGATCAGCTACTAGATGACCACAAATTAGTTTTTCAGTAGTTGATTTCCCACTTCCATTTTCACCAATAAAACCATAAATGGCTCCAACTGGCACCGTCATATTTAAACCATCTAAAGCATACATCCCTCTAAAACTTTTCGATAAATTTCTAATTTCAATTGCGTTCATTTTTTATTTTTCCTTTCTTTTTATAAGTGAATCCTTAGGGGTCAAAAAAGGAATAACTTCACTTACTTTATATTCAATACCTAATTTACTAAGTTCATTACAAAAAGCTTTAACATATTTATCAGATTCAAAACTTTGTTTAAAATTAAAGCAAAATTTATCTCCACAAGCTAAGATATTAACTCCCAGTCCTGCTGCTCCCGAATTATAGAACCCTACTGTATCAATGTATTTTGCATTTTCATTAACTATTAATTGACCAAGATAACTAATAAAGTATGTGTTAATAAGCATACCATTGAAAAAATCCATCATTCCTTGCTTAGATTTATAATCAGGTAAAGAATCTAATTTATCATACATCCCTAGTGATAAATTTGCTATCCTTCTTAGATTATCTTTATCTCGATGATTATTTAAAATCATTCTTTGCTTCTCCGCTTGTTCCTTCAATGTCATAGAAAGAAATGTTCTATCAAAAGGAAGAGGCATGCTTCGCACACAATTTTTAAACGTGTTAGGTAAATCTAATGCTTCGCGAATATCTACAGCAATATTAGCATTTATTGGTTTATCGAAATCCGGGTATAGTTCAGTAATTCCTTTGCTAACTAGCAGTGATGTTAAAATAACAGGAGTTGCATGATTTTCTTTACATATTTTCATAAATGATGAGGCAGAAACTTGTAAATCATATCGATAATCTGTTTCATGTTCTTCTATTACATTTTCGGAAATTGCATAAGCGTCACGAGATATGTTAATAAATTCTTTATTTTCATCATATGAATAACTGCCAAGATTAGGTTCAGTTGTTTCTCCTAAAAGAAGTGGTTCCTCAGCAAGCCTAATCTCTTTAGCACTAGCTTTACTTCGATATTTTAGTTGGCAATAATAGTATATTAATGTTTCCACAAAAGGCTTAATACCTTTACCATCGCATAATGCATGATGCCAAGAAATATATATCGTTCTGTCAAAATAAGTAATATCTACTAAATGATATCCCCAATTAATGTGCCCTAGTTGTGGGAGAACTTTAGTTTTTTTAGCTGTTAAGGCTATTTCATTTTGAACAATATAAAAATCTCCATCTAATTCAACAACTTTTGTATTGATATAAGGATAGCGTTTTAAAGTAACCGATAAAGCTTGGTTTAACATACCACCATTTATATTTTTATAAAATGTTACTTCAAACACTTCACTTTCCATACCATTTTTTTGATATAAATAAGATTGTCCTGATCGAATTTTTTCTTTTTTGGCATTGGGTGTTGACCCTGAAGAATTAATTATCATCTTCTTATTATTTCTTACTAAAATAGAATAAAATTTTTTTAATCTTTTCATTTTTTCCTCCTACAACAATGGTGAAAAAATTCGCACCACTGATTTAATTAATTTATTAAATGCTCTTTCTTTTGTTTTAACATTATTCATATAGATAGATTTATCTAATGTATTTAGAAAATCTTTCTTAAGATCTAGAATTACTGAATCATTATATATCCAAACCCCATTTTCAAAGTGATGGGTTAAGCTGCGATAATCTAAATTAATTGTTCCAATCATTCCAATATTATCATCTGATATATATGATTTAGCATGAACAAATCCTGGGGTATATTCATATATTTTTACTCCTGATTTAATTAGAATTTGATAATTACTTTTAGTCATCTCGAAAACTAGTTTTTTATCCGGAATATGAGGAACAAGCATTCTAACATCGATTCCTCTTAATGCCGCATTTTCAAGACAACGCATTAATTCGTTATCAATAATTAAATATGGTGTATTAATATATACATATTCTTTTGCTTGATTTAAAATATTCATAATCACTGTCTTACCAACTTGTTTTTCATATATAGGGTTAGGTCCATCCCCAAAAGGAATAACAAAACCATTACTTGAAATATTGGCCTCAACATAGTATTTTGAAAAATCAATATTTAAATCTTTTTTAATATTAATGTAGAAATCAGTTAAAAATAGCTTAGTTAATTCATTAACAGCTTCTCCTTCTAATTTAATGCCTGTATCTTTCCAGTGACCATATTTTACAAATTTGTTAATATATTCATCAGCGATATTAATTCCTCCAGTAAAGGCAACTTTACCATCAATAACTAATATTTTACGGTGACTTCTATTATTGAACTCTCCATCGGCTTTCCCTTTAAGAATGGAAAATGGTACAGCATCAATTCCTTTTTCTTTTAAGATTTTATAATAATTACCTGGAAGAGTTGCCATACAACCAATATCATCATATACAACTTTCACTTCTACGCCTAAAGATGCTTTTTCTACTAATATATCTAATATGCTATTCCAAAACAAGCCTTCTTCAATTATAAAATATTCCAAGAAAATAAACTTGTTTGCTTTTTTAAGTTCCTTAAGCATTGCTTGATGCATCTCTTCTCCAATTTCATAATATTCAAGATTGGTATTTTGATAAAGATGTGTATCAGCAATTTTACACAATTCTAAAGCATGAGTGCTTAATAAAACGTCTTTTTCTTTTAATTTTAGGTGATTTTTTGTATCATCATATGTTAAACTTGTCTTAAAATGATTTAATCGTTTTACTACTTTTTTAGGAAGTTTTCGTTCGTTAAACATAAAGTATAACATAAATCCTACTATTGGTAAAACTATCACAAACAACAGCCAAGGAACCTTATAATCAGGATTATCATTAGATCCTATTATCTTAATAATAACTGCTATTTCTGTAAGCATTAAAGCGATATAAAAATATGGCACATACATTGCTAGTAAAATCACAATCACAATAATAGCTGCTATTTCTAGAATCGTTAAGAGGATAGCGAGAATATATCTTACTGGAATATAATTAACATCTTTTTCAACATATCTATCATTTTCGTATACTTTAATCTTCTTTTTCATATATCACCTCTAAAGACCAAAAGACACGCATTAGACGTGCCTTTTAAAATTTATTTAATTTCTTCAATTGTTACAGTATATTTACCAGCTAAGCCTTTAACTTTTAAGAATTCATTAAATTCTTTATTTAACACTTCAGCATTAACATTTGTATAAGGAGTATAGCCGTGTTTTGCTTCTTCAATTTGTTCTTTTACTTTTTGATTAGATTCTAAAGCTCCTTTTTTAATATTTTCAATTACTAATTTAACTTTAGCTTTTAATCCTTTTGTATGTAAGAATTCAACAAATTCTTTATTTTCTTCGGCTGATTTAGCTTTTACTTCATTAATAGCCTTAACGTCTTCAGCATGTTGTAAACTAGCAGACTCTTTCATATTTTCAAAAGCTAGTTTAAATTTTGCTTGAATCCCTTTAGTTTTTAAAAACTCAACAAATTGATCATTTATAGTTCTTACTTCTTTTTCATTTAATACATTTTGATTTTCCATAATTTTACCTCTTCTTTCTTTAATTATTTAATATAGAATTACTTAATTCTAATATTTGTCCTGCATATTTATTTTTACCTTTTATTAATAGTTTATTATAAATTGAATAATTAACACTAACCATTAATAAACCAAGACATCCAATTATGATACCAGCAATCATATACTCTGCTATGATTACTTCCATAGCAACACACATCCCAAATCCTAATACTAAACTGCCAACTATTCCAAAGATATAAGCAAAAACATTAGCTCCTCTTTTAGCTTTTTTATCTAATGCTTTTAATTCATCTAATTTAGACGGAGTCTTTTCACCATAATTTCCCATTAATTTTTCAATATATTTCTTTTCTTGTTCTTTCATATTAATACCTTCTTTCTTTTATTTACACTAGTATTATACGAAATAGTTGTTATAGTTATTTTAAAAAAATGTTAAAGTTTTGTAAAAGTTAAAAATTTTTAAAAACAAAAACTGAGAATTTTCATTCCCAGTCTTCAGCCTTATTCTTTATTTTTTACATATTGCCATATTTATATTTAATATCATATCTATGTTTATATATTTCGTATATTTCTTTTAAATCATCTTTACTTATAATACCTTTACGATAGGCAGTTTCTAATTCATATTTTTTCTCGTTATTAAATACGTATATTTTTCTATATGAGAAAATAGTGAATTCATATTCTTCAACTTTTATCACCTTTTTTTCATCTTTATGTTCTATAAAGTCATATACCATACCAACATAATAATCATTATATTTACCATAGAAGTCAACGTTTGGTCCATAAATATTATCTATAATTACTGATTGATTTATATATATTTTTTCACTATCTATAGCATCTTGTAAAAATTCACCAATTTTTAAATATACATTTCGAGAATAATCTTTGGATACTTTTTTTGAACTATAGTTGTCATAAATATATTTGCCTACAACATTTTCTTCATTTAATCTTTTTTGAATTTCGATTAAAATATTTTTATTTATAACCCCTTTTTCATATGCTTCTTCCAAATAACTTTCACCAGATACTTCTCCCCCATGGTAATACTTAATATTGTAATAAGCCTTTATATTTATACTTGATTCTAAAACAAACACTAAATCTTCGATTTCTTTATTTATTATCGAATAATATCCTTTATCATCATCCACAACATTTTCTAAAAAAACGTATGTTTCATACTCATTAAAACTTTCATCAACATAATTATAACCACCTAAAAAACAAACCATTTTTTCTGGTGTCATAGTATAAGTATCAATATTTATAAACTCTTTTTCATTACAGAAAACACATTTTCCATCAACATAATTATGTGGTTCTTTATATATATTTAAACTTGATAATTCTTTATTACATTTCTTACATAATAATATTTTATTACCATCATTTTTACATGTCGGTTGCTTAACCATTTTCCAATCATCAGCTTTATGAATACATCTTTTTACATGTTTATTAGGATCAACAAGTGGGTAATCAATATCAATATCTCTGTTATTTTCAATATATCTATCTCTAATACTATATAAATCCTCTTTTACTACATAACCTAAATAATAAGCACTATGTAAACTATATAAATTACCATCAATTAAATATTCAATATTACTCATACTGTTATATAATGGTATTTCAACTCCATCTATAGAGTAACTTCCAGTATCTATTCCTCCAAATGTTATATCAACAACAATTCCTTCCCCATATTTACCAACAATATTCATATTATCTGGAGTATAGCCCAAAGCTTTTATTACTTCTTTTCTTGCTGCTGCTATAGATACATTCTTACAACTAGCTAAAGAAAATAATAATAAAATACTAAAAATAACTATTAAGAACTTTTTATTCATTTCTTCACCTCCATATATAATAAAACAACAAACATTTCTTTTTTATTGGTATTTTTTAACAAAAACTGAGAATTTTCATTCTCAGTCTTCCATCTTATTCTTTATTTTTTTAATATTGTACTTTTCATACTCTTTATATTTTTTTAGTAAATAACGTTCATTTTTTTCGTATATCGTTAATATATTATCATCATCAATTATTCCATTATCATAGGCTTCTTGTAAAGAATAATAGTTATCTTGATGATAAATAACTAATTTTATCCCTTTATATGTTCTAAACAATACCCCATTTACCAATTCATATGTATATTCATATACATTAACTTTATCAATAGGCATTGTTATTAGATAAGAATCACTAATATTCGAAATATCAACTATCCAACTCGCACAGTATTCAGCAATTAATTCTTTATCCATTTCCATATTATTTTTTTGATAATAGTTTTTAATAAACATGTAATATTGTTGAGGATTCTTTAATTCAGTTGCTATTTCATAAGGGTCATTAACTTTATAAAATCTTTCAACATATATTTCGATTAAATCATCTTTATCTATTAACTTTTTTTCATATGCTTCAGTTAAAGTATATATCTTACCATTTTTATATATATGCATTTGATTAGTTGCGGAATTAGGGAAGATAATATCTTCTAAAAACTCATATCCAAGTGGATTAAAGTGAGTTAAATCACCAACTCTTGCATATATTTGATAAAAATCTTCGTGTTTAATAACTGAATCTATAGGATAACGCAAATCATATTTATACTCTTTTTTATCTAATGCTTTTAGTATTTGATTATATTCTTTTGTGGTAATTCCTAATTTCTCAATATACACTTCATCTGCATATACTTCTTCTGTATTTCTACATCCGACTAAAAGAAATAATGTTAATACAATAAGTAAAAATTTTAAACTCTTACGCATAGTTTTTAACCTCCTCTGATACTAAATACTTATAGTATTTATTCGAATTATGGAAGTATAACATCTTTAGCTGTTCATCATTTATTATTTTACTATCATATGCATCTTGTAAACTATATATTTTTCCATTTTGATAAATTATTAATTTAAATCCCTTAAATATTTCAAAACTATAATCTTTAACAACTTCTGTATTATATTCTTTTTGGTTAATTTCTTCATCTACTAAAACAGGCAAAAAGATAAAATCGCTATCGGGATAAGAATACATATAGCTATTTACATATAAACAAACAGAAAAATTATAAATTTTTTCATTAGAAATAGTAATATCATTTTCTTGATAATATATTTTCCATATATTATATATAGTTTGTGGAGTAATATATTGTAAATTTATTTCACTATATGCATAACCACAAATATGTTCAAATAAATCTTCCACTTGCTTCATTGTTAAAATATTTAAAGTATATGCTTCATCAATATCAGATACTTTTCCATCATTAAAAACTAATGTTTTATAATTAAAACCATTATCTTGTAATACTAAGTCATCTATTTTTTTATAATAACCATAATAATTATTGTGAATATATTCTTGATTGTGAACTAATGATATATTAATTATATAAGTATCATCATATCTACTTACAATTTCTAATATTGGTTTATTATCATCATATCTAAAACCAGAATCATCAAGTGATTCAACCATTTGTGTATATAGTTTTTTAGATATTCCTAGTTTATCCCATTCATTATCAGTGTTACAAGATGCTAAAGTTAAACTTAGAACAAATAACAATATTACAAATATTTTTTTCATGATATACTCCTTTTCAAAAAAATTAGGTGTTCTTTTTCTATCTATTCATTAGCGAAATCAACCAAAACATATTCCCCAGATTCGTTTTTTACATATATCTCTTCCGCATATGTTCTTAAATCATGATAAATGTTATCTTTAAAAGAAATATTTAACCATTCATTAAGTGTACCTTCAAAATAAACTTTTTCCAAATTATATAGTTGACAAAAACCTATTACAATAGATTTTACATTTTTAGATAATCTTAAGGTTTTCAAACAATCAAAACCAAGGAAATTTTCTAAATCTAAATTTTCAACATCAAAATATAGTTCTTCTACCAAATAGTGATTTCCATATTCATCTAAAAAGTACATTTTATCAGCTTCATACATTGGGTTATCCGCAACAGTTCTAAACTTAATTTTTTCCCAATCTTCTTTAGTTCCTTCATAATATACTTCTTCTACGAAACAATTATATCCAATACATCCATTTCTTATTTCTTCTACTTCTTTAGTAACATATATTGTCTTTAAACATTTCATATTTCTAAAAAAATTATCATAGTTAATTATTTTTCCATCATATGTATAACTATCAAATAAATAATATTCCCCTTTTTCATTTAAAAAGTACATTTCTTCTGCTTTCCACATCGGATCCCCCCTATATATTATTTCAATCGAAAGCCAATCTTCAGGCGTACCTTCATAATATACTCTTTTCAAAGATTGCACATTTGAAAAAGCATCATCAGCAAAATGCTTAATTTTTTTACCTTCATATATCTTTGGGATAGTTATTTCTTCTGTATCTTTGGTTACCCCAATGATTGTACAACTATATTTATCTACTTGATAAATTAATTCAGCTTCATCTTTAGTATCGCATGATGCTAGAGAAAGTAGTGATATCAAACAAAAAATAATTAATATATTTTTAGTAAATTTCATATACATCCTCCTTTTCCATTTCTGGTGGTAAAACCATTACTTCACCTGTTGAAGAATTTGCAACTTTTGTTGCTCCACATTTCGAACAAATAAGTGGCCCTATAACGGCAGCGGGATCAATATCATTTACTCCAATACCTGAATATGACCATGTATGATCTTCTAACGTTTCATTGCCACAAGGGCATTCACAGGTATGTTGTAAATAATCCCAATATAAATATGAATAATTATGATTATGATAGGTAACAGCACCAAAAGGATTAATAACATTACCTGAAAAACTAATATTATAATCATTCGTTCCGAAGTTATTTATAATAGTAGCTGAATTAAGAATACAACTTTTTAATTCATTCATTGACATTAATGGAGAATTTGACAATATTAACGCCGCTACTCCCGCCACATATGGTGCTGAAAATGAAGTGCCATCCTCTCTACCCATACCTATATTATCATTCATATCTACCTTTAAAACAACAATGTTCGAACCTGGTGCATATATATCAACTGCATTACCATAATTTGAAAAATAGCTTCTTTCCCAACCTTCATTTTCTGCAAGTTTAGTAGCTGATCCAACAACAATAATATTCCCACAGTCTAACGAAGCAGGGTAAAAATATATATTTTCAGAACTGTCATTTTCATAGCCGTTATAATTTGTTTGAACATCTATTCCAAAATTTTCATTCCCTGCGGCACAAATAACAATACCTGGATAATTTTCAATTGCCTGTTTTATGGTTGCTGCAGTAGATGTTGTAATCATATATTGACTTCTATATTGACTAGGATCATTATTTAATAAAAATAAATCAAAGGTTTCAATAATTTGTTCATCTGTTAAACTATTTTTATTGTACCAGCCAAAACTACAATTTAAAATAGGTATTTCCTCATATGTTGCATATGTAAAAGCATTTATAACTTTATTTATATTTGATGCATATTTACTATTATCGAATGCTTTTAATGATACTAATGATACATCCCAACACACTCCTCGCAGATACTGATCATTATCACCATCTGCACCTATTACTCCCGCAACGCTTGTTCCGTGCATCATACAATCATAAAATGGATTAGCAAAAATTCGATCAGATGATTGATTTAATGCAGGATTACTACTAATAATATCAGACATAGAACGCGATAACGAACAATCCAGATTATCAACCAAATCCGTATGAACATCAGAAATGCCTGAGTCGATTACCCCAACCTTTACTGATGGGCTACCTGTTGTTATATTCCACACATTTGTTAAATCTATATATTCAAATTCTTCTAAGTCTAAACTAGAAGCACTCATATTAACGCTTAAATCTGCCTTACCCAAAAAAACATTTGGTGATGCACTCAATATATCACTTCTTTTTTCTAATTCTTTAATTGAATTTAAAACATATTGTTTACTATTTATTCCTAATGTTAATTTGAATATTCTATTAAATGTACTTAAATTAACGGGCATATTACCTGTATATGTTCCATTT